>JBBSNR010000178.1:0-6219 GCA_038260635.1 Phormidesmidales cyanobacterium | reverse complement strand
AGAGAAAAAGCATTGTATCGCGTCTGAGATAGACTAGGAGCGAGGTTCAAAGGTATTGAGCAGGAGGTGAAGGATGCAGTTACCTATCGTGGCGCCAGCGCCCGTAGTGAGCGAACATGCTCAAGCGTTCCGTCATTTGTTCAACGACGAGCGGGCCTATCAGCACTTTCAGCACTATTTGACTGGGCTTATCGTATTAGAGAACAAAAGTCTATCGAATATCAGCGGCTGTACGATGGCGAGCGCCGATAAAAGCAACCTATCGCGGTTTCTCTCCTCAGCGCCGTGGCATCCGCCAGAGATGAACGATGCGCGCATCGAATATGTGCTGAAGCAAACGATTCTGCATCGACTCACCGCAGCGGGTTCCAGCTTCATCCTAGATGACACGATGTGTGAGCATGTGGGCAGTCTGTTTGAGTATATCGACCAGCCACTACAACCACAGCAACAGCACCTATCCGCTAGCCCATAATCTAGTCACCAGTCACTACCTGAGTGGCGCGGTTCGATTCCCGATAGACTTTGAGGTCTATCGCCGCTATGAGGACGTGACGGAGTGGGAAAGCTTTGTCAAAAAGCACTTTCCCGGTGAAGAGATCCCGAAAAAAGGCAAAGCTCTCAGCGCGTTTCACAAACGAGTTGACCCGGTGTTGTTGGCGGACGCTGACTTTGCCGCGCGTCATCAGCTATTTTGCACCAAGATAGAAATTGCTCAGTTGTTGATTGAGCAAGCGATAGAGCGAGGGTTGCCCTTTGACACGGTACTGGTCGATAGTTGGTATCTTTCGGCAGACTTTGCGAAGTATCTCGATTCGGTCGATAAAGACTGGGTGAGTTTGCTCAAAGCCAACCGCAATCTCGAAGCGGATAGTATTCGGATTAAAGATGATTCCGGTCAACCGCTCTCGTTTGATGCACCACGCATCAAGGTCAAAGACCTGTTGCCGCTGATTCCAAAATCTGCCTTCTCCCCAATCCAGGTCGGCAATCACGTCTACTGGTGTTTTACCTTCTGCTGCCGGGTTCCCGGCTTTGGTAAGCTGCGCTTAGTGATTAGTTTTGAAACCGCACAGCTCACCGGGACTTATGCCGTGCTACTGACTAATCGCGCCGATTGGTCAGCTAAGCAGATGCTCGCTAAATATTTACAAAGGTGGCCGATAGAAACCTTTTATCGAGATGGAAAGCAGTATCTTGGACTTGATGAGTATCGGATGCGAACATTTGAATCCATTCAAACCCATTGGACGTTGGTGTTCGTGGCTTACTCTATCCTGCACTTGGCCTGCTTACCATCCCCGACAAAGGCTCCGGGCAAGCGCCCTACCCAGCTCACACAATCCATCGGGCAGGTCTGTCGCCAGCAATCGCAAGTGCTGATAGAAAAGCTAATTCTCTTTGCTCATGACTGTCTTGAACAAGGCGAATCCGCGTCTCAGGTGTTTGCTAAACTGTTTGATAAGCAGAATAAGGGGGTGCCTGCATGATTCGCTAGATAACGCCTCACTTATTTCTCTACCGTCAGAGCACAACACTCAAGGTTTATTGTGTTTAACCTGATGATGAATTTGGGACCTAATTCTACGACTTTTTTACTATCGGGTGAGGTGTTTCCGCCCGCCATCAGAGCGAGTGGTGCAGGTCTAGCTAGCAGGCGCTATTGCTAAGTCAGGCGCGGTACTGGGCGCTTTAGGGGCCGGTATTGCAAGAAAGTGTGGGGGTGGCTGGGTGGCTGCGATCGCTCGCCCTGATCTGCATCCTCGCCGCTGCCATTACCTATAGTCTACGCACCGCAACTGCTAGCCAACCCCTCTCCTCAAATAGCACAATTAGCTAGCACAGCCATCTGGCGTGGCCCATTAAACTCTGCTAAAAGTAAATGGATGAGTCACCGACCAGTTCCAAACCGCTCCATCAGGGAAACAAAAATAACCATGACCCCATCTGAAGAAAGCTGGTACATCGTCAAACAGACATCGCAGCAATGCGAAATTATCTCCGCGCAGGCGCTAGAGACTTCATCAGATCAAGATTCAGAGCGCTGGGGCCCTTTTGAAACGCAAAATCAGGCCATTGCAAAACGCATCGGCCTGATCAGAGCAGGTAAATGCCAGCCTAGCTAGCAATCAGCTCAGAGCAATCAGTCAGCAAATTTGAGCCGATAGCCACGCTAGCTTACTGCCCGTCAACGCCCACTGCGCTAGCCGACTGTCGCTGAGCGCGGATAGAGTCAGTGAGCACTTCGAGTGCCTTGGCATACTGCGGATCTTCTGAAGTGCCAATCTTCTCGCGGTCTTCAGCCAACAAATCGCGCTGCTCTTCAGTGAGCTCCACGACAAAGTCTGGCTCAATTCCCAGCTTGTTGATATCTCGGCCATCTGGGGTGAGGTATTTGGCAATCGTCACAGCCACACCAGACCCATCAGCCAGACCTCGAACCGACTGCACCAGCCCTTTACCAAACGTTTGAGTACCAACCAGCGTAGCCCGGTTGTTGTCTTGCAGCGCGCCTGAGAGAATTTCGCTGGCGCTAGCAGATCCGCCGTCTACCAGCACAACCAGTGGCCGGTCAGTCAGCGCCTGATTATGCGCTACTTCTTCGTCGCTCACCGAATTACGGTCCACCGTCGAGACAATAGTGCCCTCTTCTATCCACATCTCAGCGATGTCAATACTAGAGAAGAGCAGACCACCGGGATTGGAGCGCAGGTCAAGCACATAGCCGGTCACATCGCGCTCTTCTAAAGCCTGAATCGCCTCGCGCATTTCAGCTGCGGCGTTGGCGCTAAACTGCGTCAGGCGAATGTAGCCCACTGAGCCTTCTGGCCCCGATTCTACCGAGTAGCGGACAGGGTGAATTTCAATGCGGGCGCGGGTCAGTTCAAATTCAAGCGGCTTTTCTTCACGTAGAACTGTAATCTGTACCTGCGAGTTGACGGGGCCGCGAATCAGGTTGACTGCGTCGCTGAGCTCCATGCCCTCTGTGCTCTGACCGTCGATAGACGTGATGACATCACCAGAGAGCAGCCCTGCTTCGAAGGCAGGCGTTTGCTCAATCGGTGAAACGACAACTATCTCGTTAGTCTCTTCTTCCTGAGTGATTTGAATGCCGACTCCGGTTAGTTCACCAGAGGTTTCAATTTGCATACTGCTGAATTCTTGAGGATCCATAAATCGGGTGTATGGATCTTCGAGCTGCTCTAGCATTTCGCGCACAGCTGTGTAAGCTTCTTCTTGATCGGTATAAGTGCGGTTGAGATAGGTTGTGCGAACGTTATTCCAGTCAACGGAGTTGAACGATTCGTCAACATATTCATGATCGATTAGCTGCCACACCTCATCGATGAGCTCTTTGGGGCTTTCCTTAAAAAAGGCCTGGCCATCAGCTAAGTGAACACCGGTACCGGTGACAACGATGGCGACACTCGCTAATGCGGTTGCTCCAAGGATAAGACCGCGCTTGGTAACTGCCATAAAGATTAAAAATCCTGTGAGGAGGACATCAATAATGCCCAATTTAACACACACGCTTTGTGAGTAGTCTGAGCTTAGGGTAAAGAGATGCTTTTATCGTGTTTAAATGATGTGCCCGATATCTAGACTAGGGCAAAGCGAACGCTGGCTATCTCAAATATAGGCCAGTTTGCCAAGCGAGCTATTGCCCAACTATGGCCACAGCTTTTGAGCTTTTAGCGCGCCGCCGCAGCGCCTACCGGTACAGATGGGGCTTCTGCTTCGGGCTCTAGCCAGCGGCCATCGCTTTTAATCAGGTTGATCAATTCTTCTACGCCCTGGGCTTCGGGAACGCGCTTAATCTCTTCGCGGCCCCTGTAGAGCGCAATGGTTCCGGCCTGCTTGCCCACATAGCCATAGTCAGCATCGGCCATTTCGCCTGGGCCATTGACGATGCAGCCCATCACGGCAATATCGAGGCCGGTCAGATGGTTGGTCGCCTCGCGGACTTTATGAAGCACCTCTTCCAGGTTAAACAGCGTGCGACCGCAGGAGGGGCAGGCAACGTATTCCACCATGGTTTTGCGTAGGCCCAACGCCTGCAAAATGCTGTAGCACACCGGAATTTCTTTCTCGGGGGCTTCGGTCAGGGAGACGCGAATGGTGTCGCCGATGCCCATGGCCAAGAGCGTGCCAATGCCTGCGGTTGATTTGATTCGGCCATATTCGCCATCGCCCGCTTCGGTCACGCCTAAGTGTAGCGGGTAGCTCATGCCCAGCTCGTCCATGCGCTTTACCATCAGCCGATAGGCCGCTAGCATAACGGGCACCCGCGAGGCTTTAAGCGAGATCACGATATTGTAAAAGTTCAGCGACTCGCAGATGCGGATGAATTCTAGGGCCGATTCGACCATGCCTTCGGGGGTGTCGCCGTAGGTGAAGAGCATTCGCTCTGCCAGAGAGCCGTGGTTGACGCCGATGCGCATGGCTTTGCCCTGGTCACGTAGCGAAATAACTAGAGGCTCTAAAGTTTCGCGAATTTTGGCACCGATGCCGTCAAATTCTGCTTGGGTGTATTCGGTGCGATCGCTCGCCGGTTTTTCAAAGACATACAGACCCGGATTAATCCGCACCTTATCGACATGCTTGGCCACTTCTAGCGCAATTTTCATACCGTTGTGGTGAACATCAGCCACCAGCGGCACGGTTTGGTAAGTCTTTGCCAGTTTTTCCTTGATTTCGGCTAAAGCGCGGGCATGGGCCATGCTAGGCACCGTCACCCGCACAATTTCACAGCCAATCTCGTGCAGCCGCCGAATGCCTGCTACCGAGCCATCAATATCGAGCGTGTCTTCATTGATCATCGACTGCACCACGACCGGGTGCCCGCCGCCAATAGTGATATCGCCTACTTTGACCGGACGAGTTTTGCGCCGCACGATTGTGGCCTCAAAATCGGCGGCCTCAGCAGCGGTGTCAGATGAGGTGCTGATAGGCGCAGGGGGAAAGGGCAGAGTTTGCATAGGTGAGATTGATCGAGTGCAGTTGAGCGGGTGCAACAATTCAGGGATTCCTTTTCAGGTTGCCACAGAATGCACCGCTTTGAGTGTCTTCTCCGATGTATTCAGCTCACGGTTTGCCGCTGGCAACTCAGATGTGATCTGTGCGACTGAGGCAAATTTTAAGGGGGGCTTCGCCTCAGCTACTCTAGCCGGGCAGTGCACTCTAAAATCATTCGCTGGTTGGCCACCGCGTAAGGCTGTACGCTCAGCGCCTGCCGAAAAGACTGGATAGCGGCAGCGTAGTGACCCAGCGCGCAGTGGCACAGCCCTAACCCGTGCAGCGCCCCAAAATGGTGAGGCACGAGCTGAATGACTTTTTGGCAGTCGGCGATCGCCTGCCAATAGTCACCCTGGGTATAGTGCAAAACAGCCCGCCGGTTCCAGGCTTCGGCAAAATCGGGCTGCGATTGAATAATATCGCTCAGCAGAGATTCGGCCTGGGCGGGCTGATCTTCTTCTAGCAGCGTCTGAGCCTGCATCAGCTGTTGGACGCCGTAGACGCCTTTTTGGTGAAACCACAGGTGCCAGAGAGTGGCTGAGGCGCGATCGCGGACGGCTGCATCCGACTGTTTGAGATCAGCTAGCAGCTGTTCAATCGAAGTGTGCTCCATCGGATCCATTGGCAAAAGATTTGAGGTGGAAAGAAATATAGCAATCGTACGGATGAATTCGTGCGATTGCGGGCCGCTTAGCCCGCAGTACAAAATGGTTTTAGCAGCAGCTGAGCTAAGTGGCCGAGGCTATAGCTGTCGGACTCCGTAGCAATGCCTAACTTCAGATCATTATAGCTTTGGCCAAATCGGTCCAAATCCTGAGATAGCTGTGGGGTAGTTGGGGTTATATAAACGTATAGACAGTAAACGTGTGCTGAAGCCCGCAAAAAAGCTCGGCTACCTTGCGGATAGCCGAGCTTGGGGTCTTAAGCTTGCTTTAATCTCGACTCTAAATAGCTCAGACAAGCTTCGGTGATCCGGTTCCAACGAACTCACCAGCGTCTTGCTGTGCGCTAGATTCGGATAAGCAAGGTAGATTCTAGTTCAACTGTCTAGCTAGATAAGGCTATTAGCTCGTGAGCATAAGCACCTAATCTATATTCAACAACCTGAAACTAGAGCCACTGACTGTCCATACAAACCTAGGCAGCGCGCTTTCGCTTGATTGCGCCCATGCCTAGGGTGGCGATCGCCAAACCTGCTAAAGT
>JBBSNR010000177.1:0-6226 GCA_038260635.1 Phormidesmidales cyanobacterium | reverse complement strand
TGGTGCTCACCACCTCCACTGCTGAAGAAGACATCCTCAGCAGCTATAAGCTGCGGGCCAACTGCTTTATCACGAAGCCCGCCACCTTACAGCAGTTTGCCAGAGTAGTGAAATCTATCGAGGACTTTTGGCTAACGGTTGTCAGCCTCCCCCCTGTAGAATGAATGAACCGTCATCACTGCTCAGTCGCGAACCATGCCCCCATCCCCTTCAACCGACTCATAGCTTGTGAGTAATACGCCTATTAACGTTTTGTTAGTTGAAGATAACGCCGCCGATGCTTATCTAATTTGTAAGTTTCTGATGGATGAAACCGACATCATTTTAAGCCACGTAGAGCGCTTAGACGATGCGATCGCCGGTTTGTCTCAGTCCCATTTCGATGCAATTTTGTTGGATTTGTCTTTGCCAGACAGCCGCGCCTTAGAAACTGTCAAAGGCATCTACACAGCCGATAGTGAGCTGCCGATTATTGTTCTGACCGGGCCTGATAATGAAATTGCGATCGCCGCCCTCCACGAAGGAGCCCAGGACTACCTGGTCAAAGGCGACTTCAAAAAGAGTGATTTGATCCGAGCCGTTCGCTACGCTATCGAAAGGCATCAGACCTTAGACAAGCTCCAGCACCTGAACGCCGAGCTGAAACGCTCAAACGACGAGCTAGAGCGCTTTGCCCATGTCGTCTCTCACGACTTACAGCAGCCGCTTCAGAGCATCTTAGGCTTTGGTCAGCTTCTGGCCCTGACGCAGCAAGCTCAATTCGACGACGCGGCGAACGGCTATGTTGACCATATCGTCACGGCTGGCCAGCGGATGTCACGACTTATTCAAGATTTGCTGGCCTATGCGAAAGTTGATGCGGGCGAGCAGCCCAACGAGCCGACAGACTGCAACCAGCTTGTTCAAGCGATCATCTCTGAAATTGCGCCTACCGTCGAAGCGGCTCAAGCTGAGATAACCATTCAGACGCTGCCAACCGTTGTAGGGAAGCCATCCCAGCTAAGACAGCTCTTTCAGAACCTGCTCAGCAATGCGCTCAAGTACTGTTCTTCTGACAGAACGCCCCAGGTCACAATATCTGTGGAACGCCAGGAGAAAACTTGGCGCTTCAGCGTAGAGGATAATGGCATCGGCATTGAGCCAGAATACTTTGACAAGATTTTTCAGATTTTTCAGCGCCTGCACAGCAAAGAGGAATATCCTGGCACCGGCATCGGGCTGGCGACCTGCAAAAAGATTGTTGAAAACCACAGGGGCCGTATTTGGGTCGCCTCCGAGCCCGACGCGGGCACCACTGTTTACTTCACCTTGCCCGGTGCCGATTGATCTGTCGAATACGTTTATTCAGACCTGAACTAGCGAGGAAAGATGTGACGGCGAGGCGGAATGCCTGGATTGAAGATGGCCGCAACTTCTTCGTCAGACAGTTGGCTGATTTGTGTTTCCAGCGTTTCCGCATCTAGATAAATTCCCTGCGCAGCAGCAAGCTTAACAAACGCCGCCGGGTCATTCAGAGCAGCGGTTCTTTCCTGGTCGGCGTGGGCTTTTTTAACAGTCTTATGCAGTCGTGCCGCGTTTTGTTCTGGCATGATCTTAATTTCCTGGAGAAGAAGATTTAACTTTGACTAATAGCGTTATCTAGCAGTAGATCTGGCTTATTGTTTTCCGCCGGATATAGCTGTGAGTCGGGTTCAGCAATGTGTAGAAGAAATGCTGTGAGTTCTCTTTATTCTATCAGATTTTATTGAAGATCAGAACATACCTTCTGAGCCACTGACCAGCTCCCGTTGGATAGGCATCCTGCCTGTCCCCTCCCGAGGACGGGCAAGATGCCCATCCAACATCCTATTAAATCCTGATTCCTAAATACTACGCAGCGGATACCCGAGAGGTTTCTCTCGCTTCTTCAGGTAGCGGCTCAGGGACTGTTCTACGCACTACCATCACCGAGCAGGCAGCGCGATGCATGACGTAGCTGCTGACGCTGCCAATTAAAAATTCACTGAGCCCGCTGCGCCCGTGGCTACCGACGATGATTAAGTCAGCGCTATCGGTTTTGGCGCGATCACAAATCACCCGTCCGGGCTCTCCACTGACCTGAGCAAATTCAGCCTGCACGCCTTTGTTCATCGCCTGGTTGCACCAGCTAGAGAGCATTTCTCGCCCTCTTTCTTTGTATGCTTTACACTCTTTTTGATAAGTCTCCCAGGCAGCGCAATTTATCGTCATTGGGTAGCCGGTGATCACTGGGGCGTACGGTAGCGACATCCCATCGTCACCGCCCGGCGTTAGAACCCTTAGCAATGTTAGCCTAGCCCCGGTGGCCTGAGCCAACGCAAGTGCCTGATCAAATAGATGAGTGCAAGTTTCGCTCGTATCTAGAGCGACCAAAATTTTGTTGAACATGAGGATATCTTTCTTAGGTTAGACCATTCCGGCAAGAGAGAACTCTGAAAGCTGCTCCAAGGACATAGGCTGACTTTTTAAACAGTAAAGTATCAGTGTGAAGAAACTGTGAGGACGGAGAGGCGTCTACTTTCACCGGAAAAGTTCAGATGGGCTATTCATTAACGCTGTCTCTCCTCACAATTTCCTCACATTGATCAGCGATAAATGAAACGCACCCATCAAACGATGGCCCCAACCGCTACGGATCTTCTCCTCGCGATTGGAGCGCTCATCAAAGGAACCTGACTATGCCAACTGTCGCTGACATTATGACCCCCGAAGTATTGACCATCCGTAGCTCTGCCAAGGTCATGCAGGCGATCTCACTCATGCAGAAAAACCAGGTGCGAACTGACAAGTCAGCGCTTCGCTATCGCTCGTTGTTGAGCGGGAAACCCAAGACGGCGCATACGGCATCCTGACAGAACGAGACATTGTTTACAACGTCACAGCAAAAAGCGCAGACCCTGGCCATGTAATGGTCTGCGAAATTATGAAGTGCCCCTGCCCGGTGGTAGAGCCAGACCTGAGTTTTCCGCAGTTGGCTCAGCGCTTAGCAGAAGCCGGAATCCAACGGGCTCCGGTGGTTCAAGACCAGCAGCTACTCGGCATCGTTTCTGTGACAGACATTATTATGAAGAGCAACGTAGAGGCCGTCGATTTACCTGACGACCTGTCACAGCAAATTGAAAATTCTCTACGCCATCAGCGCTTGGGCTGGAAGGAAAAAGGTGAGCTAATGCAGAAAAGTGAAGCTGTCCGGCAGGTACTTGAAGAATTAAGCGCTGATATGCTCGGTTAAGATGCGTTCGGATGAATCTAGGTTGGACAGTTCCTTAGGATTTTAGGTAGAAATCGTGTGAGCAAGCTGTGATGAATCTTCTCTATTGTTTTGCTAATGCTAGTCTGACCAAGCGAGTATTGAGCTACTTGGCCAAAAAGCTAGGCAGCCATACCGACACCGTGACAGTCGTTTTCTTAAATGATCGCTGGATCATTCATCTGAAGCTAAAGCCGAGCATTGCTACAGACCATTTCCAAGACGTTCGGGCCGTTTTCAACGAGCATGGGATTCCCTACGCACTGGCCCCATGGATTGAAGAGGTATTGGCTGCGCTAGAGGCTGGCTGCGATTTGATGGATGTGACGACCTATTACCACGTTGCTATCCTTTCTTACGGGGTTCCTCAGCCTGAAGAGGTTGAGGATTTTCAAGGGCAGCTTGTTAGAGGTTTAGGCTATCGTCCGCCAAGCTTAGTGTAATGAGTGCGTTTTGAGAGTTGGCTGTTATGATTTTGATAGCTTTTAAGAGCAGGTTTACTCTACTTTTCAATCGTATTTCCAACTGGCTTTGCGCTGGATATTGTCCGCATCCTGTGGGCAGTTCCTCGGTTTGACACCAGAGCTGCTGAGCTGATGGAAATGCCTCTTATCCGCTGCACCACTCGTCATACTCTCTATCTTTAAAAGCTTCTGGATAATCATTCCAAAAAGTTTCGGAGGCTGTTTTATCGAGGGAGCTAGCTGACTGTCGGGCTAGTTCTGCCTGTAGCGCATCGACAACGGACCACGCCTCCGCGCAGATAACAGTCTCTGGCCCTGCCTCGGCGCAAATCTGGTGAGCCGTTTCTGTCGCCTGCTGAATTTTGTCGGCTAGCACGAGCATTTGCGGTTTTTCAATTTTGCTACTGCGCTGCAAAATATCGGTGATTGATAAAATACCCAGCAGCTTGCCCTGTATGACAGGTGCGCTGTGGAGGTGATTTTGGCTCAACAATCTGGCCGCATGTTCAATGCCCAAATTGGGATTAAGCACAATACAGGGTTTGCTCATCACCTCATACACCCGCATTCGAGATGGGTCGCGGCCAAAGGCGATGACCTTGCCCACAACGTCTCCAGCGGTCACGATACCGTAAGCATCCGATTCATGAATTTTGTCGACGATCAGGGCGGTTACCGCCCGCTGCTGCATCAGGGTAATGGCTTCTATCACCTTTGCAGCGCTGCGAATGGTCACCACTTCTGCTGTCATGATATCGGCAACGTTTGCCATCTAGCTTCTATTCCTTTTCTTGCCGCTGCTAGCAGCATAGCGACAGAATTTGATGAACTTGTGACGACTCCAGCAGTTATCAACTTAGTAGGATGCCAAAATCTCAAATCGCTTCGATCCTTTAACAGGCTACTGGGGGCTTCCCTCACAGTTTCCTCAACTTCTCCGTAAAGAAAGCTGCTCTATGGCCTTTCGTCGTAGGATAGCTTCTGCTGTGCAATATTATTATTTCGTTATGTTATGCCTCTCTATCTCGACTGCATTTACACTGAAATCATTGTTTGTTGCAGTCGTTCATCTGTAATTAGTATGAAATTTTTACTGGTGGAAGACGATCTCGCATTTGCTGAGAGTGTGAAACAACTGCTTGAAACGCATTACTACTCAGTGGACTTGGCGGCTGACGGCGACATGAGTCTGGAGATGGCTGACGTTTTTTCCTACGATTTGATCCTGCTGGACTGGATGCTGCCTAAAAGAACCGGGATGCAGGTGTGTCAGGAGCTGAGAGATCGGGGCGATCGCACGCCCATCATTCTCATGACCGCGCAAGACAGCGAAACTGATGAAGTAGACGGCCTGGATGCGGGAGCCGACGACTACCTGGTTAAGCCCTTTGGTTTTGAAGAACTGCTCGCTCGCATTCGCGCCCTGCTGCGCCGCTCTGAGGGGATAGCCTCCCCCATCCTTGAATGGGGCGATTTGCGACTCGATCCTAGCAGCGCTCAGGTAAGCTGCCACCAAGACGATGGCGAAGAGACACCCATTGTGCTGACGCCAAAGGAATACGGCCTGCTGGAAGTATTCCTGCGCAATCCGAATCGCATTTTCAGCCTGGATGCCCTGATCGATAAGGTGTGGCCCTTTGACGATGTGCCAACGACGGGGGCTATCCGCACCCACATCAAAGGATTGCGCCAAAAAATGAAGGCCGCAGGGCTCGCGGAGGTCATTGATACCGTGTACGGGCGGGGATACCGGCTTTCGCCAGCGATCGCCGTGGTAGCGCCAGAAGTCGATCTTTTAGCGCTCTGGCAGCCGGTAAAAGAAAGCTATCTACAGCGTGTAGAGAGTCTGGCAAAAACCCTGAATGAGCTGCCATCAGGCTCACCACCACAGACTACACATGAGGAGATTGCCACCGAAGCCCATACGCTAGCTGGCTCGCTAGGAAGCTTTGGCTTTTCTGAAGCGACCCCTCAGTGTCTGAAAATAGAGCGTATTTTTCGCCAGCACGATGCCCTCGGCAGTGAGCAGTTGCAAGCACTGAGAGGGGCGATCGCCAAAGTGCGGGAGACGATAGCGCCTGAACCTCAGCCATCAGTATCCGTGACAGCGCCTGGTCAACTATCAGGTAGATTACCGGCGGGATCAGGCGTGCAGACGCAGTTCCACGATTCAACATCATCGGCAAAGCTGCTCATTGTCGATGACGATCCCGCCATGCTGACGCTGTTGCAAGGGCTACTGAGCAACTGGGGATTTCAAATACAGCTGCTGAGCGACCCCCAACGATTTTGGAAAACGCTTGAGCAATCTAATCCCGATTTGGTGATACTCGATATTGAAATGCCTCACTTTAGTGGGTTCGATCTGTGTCAGGCGCTCCGCGACGAGCCGCGATGGAGTGACTTGCCCGTGCTCTTTTTGTCGGTTCATACCGAAGCAGACGCGATTCAAAAGGTCTTTGCGGTGGGCGCAGATGACTATATTCGTAAGCCC
>JBBSNR010000176.1:0-6293 GCA_038260635.1 Phormidesmidales cyanobacterium | reverse complement strand
GCTCCAAGCTTTGCTATACAGCCAGCGCTTGGCCAGCAGCTTGAGCACAAACGACCAGATATCAACAAATCGCTGAGGCCGGGAATAGCTGCCTCGATTCCAACGATAGTCACCGTCGCGGTAGGCACTGCCGACATAGGAAGAGGGAGGGCTGGTCGGCGACTGTGGGCTAGATGCCTGGTGATTGGACTCCCGTTGTTCCAGCTCGCTGGCCCGCGCTGATTCTGAAGCGATCGCGGCGGCAACAGGCGCTACGCGAGCCGAGCCAGAGCTAGCTGAACTAGAACCATTGGCACCAGCAGATTGAAAAGAGGACGCCGCTGAGGGTGAAGAGATGACATGGCCCTCCTCTTTCGCCTGCTTGTCTGTCATCTGCTCATAGTGAATATCTGTCGCCTGCATACCCAGCAAGTTTTCACCCTGGATTCGACCGTTCGGAAGGCCGTCTGGATGGTTATCTCGATCCTTCTGACTGCCACTATGCGGCACAGGCTCCTCCGCCAGTGAATCTGACAAAGGAGCGGATTCACTTTCTCTAGAGACAGCAGACACTCAAACTTCCCGTACTAAAACAACTTACAGACCACAAGCCTACATTTTACGCTCACAGAACTAAAAAAACTGACAGGCCCGCAACCAAATACTTAAGCCGCTTGACGGTACTGCTGAATGGCAGCTCTCGCTTGGGCAACTTCAGCTCTCAGATTATCGATGGTGGCCTGCAAGTCTTCAGTAGTGGCAGCTGAGGTACCCGCTGGCGATCCAGCAGGATAGTCAGCGCCAGCAGCGGCTTTCTCCTGCTCTGCTCTGACCATGACTTCTTCGGTAAACTGCCGCAAATTTTCACGCTGCTCAGCGTCGAACTTGCCCAGCTGACTGAGACTATCGCTGACCAGGTGCTCGGCTCGTTCCCCCACAGCGGCAGCCAACGCCCGTCCGACAAAAAAAGCTTGCAGCATTGGATTATTCATAAAGATTTACGTGCCTACATTTACAATTATAAACATCCCTCAGAGAATGTTTGGCGCATTTGGTGAAATACCCGTTCTAAGGGAGTTTCTCAAGCAGTCTTCAAACGAGGACCGACAGCAGCTCGCTTGCTAGTACTGACCGTCGCTTTCGTAGTATGGGCGATCGCCCGCACCGGGCTCTTCTACCGAAGGGTAGTCCTGTTGGTAATTTTCTTCGCCGTAGTAAGCATCCGCATCAGCAGGACTAGAGTCGGCGTCATTTTTGGCGGTATCGGTCTCGGCAGCTCCCTCTTCAGCAGATTCGACTATTCCTAAACTGGGTCCCTGCTTCAAAGTCTCCCAAGGATCGACCGTCTGGCGAGCACTATCTTCCCTATCCGCAAAACTATCAAATGTGTTGGCATCGAATGGTTCTGTGCCCGTACGTTCTGTGCCCGTACTCAGAGTCGAGTCAGGCTGAGCATCGTCTGCTTCTTCGAGCAGCTCGGGGGATTCAAAGATAGGAACTTGAACCGTGGCTGGGCTGCCGTCAGCAGTAGCCGGCAGGGCAGCATCGGCAGCGCCCTGGGGTCGCTCGGCAGCCCAGTTAGAAAGCGCGGGAAAAGTCTGTGACGGGCTGAGGAAGCGGGCGTTGGGCGAATGGGCCAACGAAAATCGAATAATCGTGCCGCCGCCCAGACCAATCAGGCCCGCTAGCCCAGCGGTAATCAATAGAGCCTCAGAGAGCGTCAGCGCCTCACCTTTCCGGGCGGGCGATCGCGGCTTACTCACACCAAACTTAAAAGGCGATATGGACATATTACTGACATATTAAAAAAGACTATGGCCAAAAAAGACTACAACTAAAAAAGACTATGACCCTGGTGGATAGTGGGCTAGGACGTAGTTTGTCGCGGCCTCAGCGCTGGTCAGCTCACCATCTAGCGTGGCGGCGTGCACAGCAGACAGGATATCGCGAAATTGGGGACCTGGCTTGTAGCCGAGCTGTTTAAGCGTACCACCGTTGATTAAAGGCGGTACGGCAGAGAGCCGAAAGATGTACTGCCAGACCGGAGCGCCCAGTGTGTGGGGGTGGCGATCGCTCATCAGCAGTAATTCTGGTCGATCATAGGGTTGCAGCAATCGGTAGAGCTGGCTGGGCCTTTGCGCCTGCGGCAGCTGCCGGGCCAGATCAGTTTCCCACTGGTGAAGATGCTTTAGTCGGTGAAGGCTAGGGCCACCCAGATCGAGATTGGTGGCTGTGCGATCGCGCTCCGCAGGCTCTAGCTGCGCGATAATTAGCTCTAGCAGCATCAGCCAATGGGGGACACCAATCTCCACCTTTTTGAGCCATCGATCCATCCGGCGCAACTGTCGCCAGAGGGTAGGCGTCATCTCTAAACAGCTGTGCAGACAAATCAGTGCGCCCAGCGCATCGATTTTTGCGAGCGCAGTTTCCCACTGCGGGGCTTCTAGCATATATTTCAGCTCTGCCTTTAAGCGAGTTTGGAGCGCGGGCGTTTTATCGGCGGCAGCCTGCATTCGCGCATAGATACCGCTGTCAATGGCATAGCTGATGAACTGCTCGGTCTGGCCATCGAGGGTAAAGCCCAGCCGCACGGCAAACCGTACCGCTCGAAAAATGCGAGTAGGATCTTCTACAAAGCTATTGGCATGGAGCACTCGCACCTGCTGCTGCTGCAAATCTAACCAGCCGCCAAAAAAGTCGAGCAGGTGACCGGGCTGAGGCCCATTCAAGCGCAGCGCCATGGCGTTAATGGTGAAATCGCGGCGATAGAGATCCTGGCGAATCGTGCTGGCTTCCACTTCAGGGTTAGCGGCGGGGTAGGGGTAAAATTCGGTGCGGGCGGTGGCAATATCAATCTCGACTGGTGGCCCCGTCGAAGGCCCCATCGAAGGCCAGATCAGCGAAGCCGTTTGAAACTGACCGTGAACCTGCACGGCAACTTGCGGATAGCGCGATCGCATCGCTTCTGCCAATATCACCCCCGCACCTGCTTCAGCGCCATCGACCACCCCATCGACCACCAGATCAATATCAGTCAGCGGGTAGGGCTGTCCCGAGAGGCTCAGCAGCAGATCGCGCACCGCACCGCCGACCAAATAGAGCGCCCAGCCCTTTTGCTCGGCAGCTTCAGCCATTAGCATCAGGGCAGGCCAAATCTCAGATATGCGGCCTTCAAGCTGCTGATACAGCGTTCCGGCTGAAGGTAAGCGATCTATTGACGGTTGGGACGGGTTCAGCCGACGCGCCTGATCGACGCGATTTCCTCGATAAACCTGCTGTGTTTGATGAAGCTGTCGCAATAGGTCGGTGCGGGTGACAATGCCCACTAACTTTTCGCCCGCTAAAACCGGCAGACGACCGATGTCATAGGTCATCATCAGGTCTTGAATCTGGGTGATTGGGGTCTCTGGCGCAATGCTCTTGATCTGCACGCTCATACAGCCTTTTACCGGTCCATGCCCGAGCCCGTGACGCAGGGCAATGTCAATGTCACGGCGGGAAATCATACCCACTAAAGCGCCCTCGTCGGTCACCACACACAGCCCAACGTGGCCATAGCGCAGCAAAATCCCTTGGGCCTCATCTACAGAGGTAGTCGGTAAAATGGTGCGCACAGGCGACGACATGAGCGACCGGGCGGTAATCGGATGGGGAATTTGCGATCGCACCGCCGCCACCGCCTGCTGGAAACTGGCCTGAAGATCTTCTGGGCGATCGCCTTTAAGCATAGTCGCCGCCGCCTGCGCATGACCGCCGCCCCCTGACGCTGCAAAAATAGGCCGTAAATCGACGCTGCTATCTGGCTGTAGGGGGTTGGTACGTGATCGCCCGATCATCACCGCCTTGATCTTTTGGTGCGCCCGATACTGCGCGTAGAGCAGCAGCGTATCCAATCCCAATAGGGTGACCAATCGCCCCGCTAGCCCTGAGAGCCCAGGCACAAATTTGTCTGTCTCCAGCTTTAGCCAGCCCAGCTGATGCCCGCGCACCTGTTCAACCTCGATAGTTTCCAGGGCAGTGCTGAGCAAACTCTGCAATTGAGGAGAAAGACCGGGGTCTTTGTTTTCAGCAATCACCTGCTGATTAGCACCTTGAGCCATCAGCCAGGCAAGGGCAGCAGCATCGCGAGCAGTAGCCTGCTCAAAAGTCAGCGATCCGGTATCGCTGTGAATACCCAATGCCATCACGGTTGCTTCAAAAGGAGACGGCGCTATCTGCTGGCGCTGTAGCAGCTCTGCCACCAGCGTAGTGGCTGCACCGACCGCTTCTATATGAACCTCAGCGGTCGGCAGGTCGCCCTGCTGATCGTCGTCGTCTCTTTCTAGACCACTGGCTGAATCGTCTGTAGGGGCGTGGTGGTCGTATATGTAAATGGGCAGGCCGGTTTGCTCAGCTCGCTGTATCCAGTCACTAACTGGGGCAAAGCGATCGCGCCGATGGGCATCGACTAGGGTGAGCGATCGCACCTGATCAAACGGCACCGCCCGCCGCTCAATCAGCGCATATTCATCCCGCCACAGCGCCAAAAACGCCTGCACAGTCGGGTCAGCGCCCCCTGTCAAGACAATGCGACTGCCCGGACGCAGACAGCTCACCCCAACTGCCGCCCCCAAAGTATCAAAATCAGCGGTTGTATGACACAAAACTAAATCCATACCGTCATGGTAAATCCTTTGGCAAGAGCACTGATTTTTGGTAGTTTACATAGGTAGGAACGTTAGCCATTGTCTGCAATTTTGGCTGATCCGTTCTCAATTAAATAGTGTTTTGAGAGTACGAAGATCATGTCTATTATTTTTCAGCTGGCTCTGTTTGTTTTAGTGCTGTGGTCTTTTGTCATGATCATAGGCGTACCAGTGGCCTACGCTTCACCTAGCAACTGGGAACAATCCAAGCGCTTGATTTTTCTGGGCTCTATCGTGTGGGGCGTGCTGGTCGTTGTGGTGGGCGGCCTCAACTATCTCGTTGTTTAGCCCGCTAATTTGGCCGTCAGTTCGGTGGGTTTGATAAGATCGAAGCCCACCGTTTGTTTTTCTACCCGCAACTAAGACGCTATGGCAGTTTTTGAAGGCAATTTCACTCAAACCGGCTCTATGAAGTTTGCCTTCGTGATTGGCCGGTTCAATGATTTGGTCACGACCAAGCTGCTAGCCGGTGCCCAAGACTGCCTCAAGCGTCACGGCGTAGCGATAGATCCCAATGGTAGCCAGGTAGACTACGCCTGGGTGCCCGGCAGCTTTGAAGTATCAATGGTCGCCAGACAGCTCGCCCTCAGCGGTCGCTACAGTGCCATTATTTGCCTGGGCGCTGTGATTCGCGGTCAGACTCCCCATTTTGATTACGTGGCTGCTGAAGTAGCCAAGGGCATTGCTGCTACCAGCTTTCAGACCGGGGTGCCAGTAGTTTTTGGCGTGCTCACCACAGACTCTATGCAGCAGGCGCTGGAGCGAGCAGGCATTAAGAGCAACTTAGGCTGGAGCTACGCCATGAGCGCCCTAGAAATGGCTAGCCTTATGCCGCAAGTGCGCAGCGGTGAAGCGGTATCTTCTGTCAATGGGATTGTCGGCAGTCAGTCACCTGCCCTATCAGCATCCGCAGAAGCGGTGTCGGCGGAGTCCGCTAGCTAGCAAATTAGCCCACAAAAAATTAGTTCATAAGGAGTTGACAAACGCTCACCGTTTTGAGATTCTAGTAAAAGTCCGAAATATTCTGCGGGTGTAGCTCAGTGGTAGAGCGCAACCTTGCCAAGGTTGATGTCGAGAGTTCGAATCTCTTCACCCGCTTATCAAATGGCAGTTTCTAAAATGACCGATTCCAAGGAAGCACAGCTTCAAAGGGGGCGGTCAAGCTATAGCAAGCTCTGAACTTGAGCGCTGATGTCTGAGACATTGGCGTTCAGTTCTTTTAAACTATAAATTGAAGATGATTTAGGAAGATGTAGCGTGTTGTCAAAGTGCCTGACAAAGCGCCTGACGATCCGCCTGAAGTGCGCTACCTTTTCCTATACATAGCCCGTCATTCATCTGGTAGGACTGCCAGTGCAACCCAAAGATAGCCAGATATTAGACCTCAACAAAACTTATCCTTGTCCTTCTTGTCGTCAGGGCTCGCTGGTTCCGATTACGCTGACGGAAGCCTGGGGATGCGATCACTGCGAGCAAATTTTTGAGCTGCGAGAGGAGCCCAATACTATTGGCAAACTATCGACACCCTATCACCGCCAGCGGACCTGGCGCTGGAACGGCAAGCAGTGGGTGATGGGCAGCAAGCTGGCAAAACCCACCACGGTTGACTTTATGGTGGCGATCGCCTTT
>JBBSNR010000175.1:0-6354 GCA_038260635.1 Phormidesmidales cyanobacterium | reverse complement strand
TGCGGATAATCAGATGCACCAATTTCTACGGTTGTGAGATTAAGGCTTGCGACTTTGGTCCTCGTATCAGGCATCGCAAAGAGCATCACTGTGTGACCTCGTCGCTGAAGTTCAAGGGCGATCGCGCACATCGGGTTGAGGTGCCCGATCGCAGGGGGGCAGAAAATGCCAAATCGTGTCATTTTGAATAACTTTTTATTGTTTTTAGAACTTACGCATTGACAGAATAGCCATCCTGTATGCTGATAAGAGCCGCTTTTTCTGAGTGATCGCTAGGCCATGCGCGAGATATCAAAACCCTCTACAGCCCAGTGCGACAGCACGCTCTACACATTATTTCTGCTCTCAGAGCCGAAGTATGTGAGCTGCGTGAGACTCTCAGAAATTTTGACAGATTTGAGCCACGATAGCGTAAATCGCTTTTTGTTACGCGAGTGTTACACGCCCAAAGACCTATTTGATGAGGTCAAGGGCGAGCTGAACCTAGAATCCGGGACGCTCAGCGTAGACGATAGCGTGGAGGACAAACCGTATCGCGACCCCAGCAAAAGCGCCTTAGTAGATTACTTTTACTCAGGCAAACACAAGCGACCGGTCAAGGGACTCAACCTAATCACGTTGTACTACAGTGACCCCTCCGGTCATGCGTATCCGGTCAACTTTAGGCTATACGACAAAGCGGCAGGAGTGATTAAACAAGTGTGCAATATCGAGCGCTTTTATGTGCGAGAGGAACAGGCTATTCGTAACCACGTTTTTTGTGCGCTACGTGCTTTTTGCAAACTACAGACAATGTGCATTAAAGGCATCATCATCAACTGCTACGAGATATCGCGTCAATTATTTGTCCCCGTCATCCGTCAGTTTATTCTCGATAATGTGACGGAGTCTACGTTTCCTAAGTACCATGAACACGATTTTGTCAATGCGTAACTTCTAATATCATCCCTCTCAGGGATGTATCTCAAGCCGTCGCCGACAGGTAGCGCCGAGAGTCACGGCTGGCTTCTGTCTTGCGTTAGACATAGTGAGCCTAAGACTATTTCAGAGGGTGAGGAAATCTCTACAGAGACATAGTCTGTTTTCTTTAAGCTGTCGCGATAATAATTAACTGGGATTAATTTGGCGTGGCACAGTTTTTAAGGCTTTGCTATTCGGCCTAATCTCAACCGTTCAATATTGATAGGTCAGGTTCACAATCAATGGTTGATCTATTCCGCAGGCTGCCTCGCTGGCTGGTGTTAGAGACAGTGATTCCGCTGACGCTGCTGAACGGCTGGCTGCTGTACAGGGGACTACAGTATTTTCAAGAGCTGGTGACGCTTTTGCTAATCGCAACGCTGCTGGCTTTTGCGCTGGGCTACCCGGTGCGTCTACTACAGCGCTGGGGAGTCGCCAGAGGCTACAGCGTTATGGCGGTTTTCATTTTGGCGCTAACGCTACTGGCGCTGGTGGGAGCCGCCATTGTGCCCACGCTGCTACAGCAGTTTAGCGAGTTTACTACCAAGCTCCCAAACTGGCTTGAGACTGGCCAGCAGCAGTTAGAAGCGGTCGATAGCGAAATTGCCCAGCTGCCGCTGAGCGAATCGATGGATCTAGACGTGCTGGCCACCCAGTTTTTTGAGGCGGTGCCCGGTGAACTGAGGTTATTGCCCAATCAAATTTTGCACTTTGCTTTGGAGGCGGCAGATAATCTCGTCGATGTGTTGTTCACTGGGGTACTGACGCTCTATTCGCTGCTGCACGGTGAGGCTTTTTGGCAGGGCCTGTTGCAGTGGTTACCGGGCGATTGGGGTGAGCGGGTGCAGCGGGCGGTGCGATCGCAGTTCCAGAGCTATTTTGTCGGTCAGGCCACCATTGCCTCACTGACGGGCACGCTGCTCGCTGGCGTATTTTTCCTGTTCAAGATTCCCTTCTGGCTGGTTTTTGGCCTCAGCGTCGGGATTGCGGGGTTGGTGCCCTTTGGCGATTTGCTGGTGATGGTAGCAGTTAGCGTCCTATTGGGAATTAACGATCCGGTGCTGGGCGCTGAGGTGATTGCGGCCTGCCTGATCGTCGATCAAATCATTGATAACGTATTCGCCCCGAGAATTTTGGGCGATGCCGTCGGGCTCAATCCCATTTGGATTTTGCTGTCGCTACTCATAGGCGCTCAGCTGGCAGGTGTCGTCGGCGCTGTCATCGCTGTGCCGCTGGCGGGCTCAATCAAGAAGATTGTTGACAGCTTACAGGCTGAGACAGCAGCGCTGCCCGTTGGCCCTGACCAAAACCCTCCTGAGACGCCAGTAGACCCGCTGAAGGAGTGGATTGGGCCTGAGCTACCTGCTGATGAAACGGATGGCGATCGCCCCACCCCTGCTACCGCAACATAGCGAAATATAGCGAATCCCTGTCAGGCAGAGCCATCCCGTTCGATTGAACGCAAAAAAACCTGCCGTTTTGACCATTAGCGGCTATAGTGTTGTCGAACAAATATATCTTTTGAAATATCTTTTAGCTGAGGCGAAACCTATGAAGCAAGTCAATTTCGTAGTGATTTTCGTAATCTGCCTGGCGCTGGTGCTCTTTGGCATTGAGAATACGACCCCTTCGGTGATTCACATTGTCCAAGGCGTTGATTTTGAAGCCCCTCTGAGCGTAGAGCTGATTGTGGCAGCGGGCGTTGGCGCAACCCTCGCCTGGGTGTTTAGCGTCTGGGTGCAGTTGCAGGGTGTCGCCCAGAAAATTCCTGAGGTACAGCAGCGAGACGTGCGGATTCAGCAGCTAGAGGAAGATGTAGAGCGCTACCGGGTAGAGCTAGAGCAGCTGCCCATGCTGCCTCAGGCAAATGCTCAGTCAGAGTCGGACGAAGCCTATGTACAGTAAAGGCTATGTCTAACTCATTAGCGCAGGGGGCGATCGCCTTTCTCATTGACCTGGCCGAAAAGGGTGAAATCGACCCTTGGGACGTGCAGGTGATTGACGTGATTGACCGCTTTCTCAAGACGCTGAGCGAGCAGCCCATCGTCAAAAAGCCGCTGGGCCAAGGTCGATCTTCCTACGAATCTAGCCTGTCAGAGTCGGGGCAGGCCTTCTTATACGCCTCGATGCTGGTGTTGCTCAAGGCCGATACGCTGGTGCGCCATGAGCTAGAGCCAGAAGACCCGTTTGCAGACGACGACTTTGACGAAGCGCCCGATGCCGATACGACCGAGCTGCCGCGCAACCTAGAGCAGCACATCCACCGCCGGGCAGTCGCGCCCCCGCCAGCCAAACGCCAGGTGACGCTCAACGAGCTGATTGCTCAGCTAGAGGCGATCGCTGTTGCCATGTCTGAACCGGCCAGGGTGCGATCGCCGCAGCCCAAGCCTCACTCTAAGCGGGAGGCGGTAAGAGCGATCGCCCAGCTCGCCCATCAGGAAAACCTGAACGAAATTGCCGACGCCCTCAATCACTTTTTAGAGCAGCACTGGGACGACGTTTTTGAAGACGCCGTTAACTGGATGGACTTTGAAAAGCTGCTAGAGCACTGGGCCAGCTTTCGCCCCGAGATATTGGGCGGCCCGATCACAGGCGAACTCTCCGAAGCTGACTACAGACATGAGAAAGTCGGCGTCTTTTGGGGACTGTTGTTTCTCACCTCTCAGTCAAAGGTAGAGCTGCTGCAAGAAAATTTCTATCAGGACTTAAAAGTACGCCAGCTCAACGAACATACTTTGGCAGAAGTGCCTGACTACATCTTGCCAGATTAGCCAGGAGTAGGGCGTGATGCAGGAGGCGTAGGCTAGGCGCACATTCTTCAGGCTTTGGCAGGTAGCCTGAACATAGACGGGGGTGGCACTGCATTACAGGTGTTGTCTACAAACTGCTTGCTGATAAAAGGCGAGGTCATCGCTGAGAGCAGTCCGCCGTAGTCGAGGCTGAAGTTCACCTCATCGCCAATCTGCAAATGGTGATTTTGGCTGTCGAGGATGGTGTGATCGCTGCTAGCGCCTAGTATCTCTAATCTATCGTCAGGCGTTAGGCCAGAGGTGAGAACATCCTGCCTGCCTAAAGCTACGATCGCTCGCTGGCGCACCCCTCTGTCTCGAAACTTTGACGCTTGAAAATTTGGCACCGTGCCAAAAGCGTCCTGACAGGCCACTCCAAACGGCAGCGAGGGCTTTTGCTTAGACTCAATGACTTCGGCAACTAGCTGAAAGGCGCGCGTGTGTAAGCCAGGAATTGGCTGGCGATTCACGGTCTCGCAGCCCAAGAGAATAGACTCGCCTATTCGCAGATTGTTGATATTGCCGGTAGCGTGACCGGACTTGACCCATTCATAGTTGGCTGAGTTTCCGCCGGAAACAACTTCTAGGGTGATATTAAACTCATTTTTAACAATTTCAACCAGTTCAGACAGCATTCGCATGTTTTTACTGTCTGGCTTCACGCCGCCATAGCAGGCCAAATTGCAGCCAATGCCGATAATTTTTATGTGAGGGAAAGAAAGCGCTTTCTGAATGAACTGAATCAGATCGCAGGGCATCACCCCTTCACGCAGGTCGCCTAGCTCCACCATAATAATTACCCGATGGATTTTATCATGGGCTTTTGCATAGTAGGAGAGTGTCTGGAGCGTCTCAATCTCGGTATTGAGGCTGATGTCCGCACTTTCAACGACCGATTCAGCCTGGCTTAGCGCCGTTCGCAAAAGAACCAGCCGGGCCGATATCCCAGCCTTTTTCATTCTCTGAATGTTTTCGATGCGGGAGTCGGCGATAAATCTGACGCCGCCTCGGATCATGGCTTCTGCAACAGCAGGTTCTCCTAGCACCGCTTTAGAAACGCCCATGAGAGAGATGCCTTTTTGCTGATAGAGGTTGCACAGCAGGCGAGCATTCTCTTGAATTTGAGATAGAGAGATTTCTATTCTCGGTAAAAACGACTTCATTTTTTTTCAGACAGGTGTGTCTGATGGGTGACCCCTATTGAGAGACTGACTTAGCTCAGGCGCTGTGCTGCTCAATTTTTGGGTCAGGATTGGAAAACGGTTGGCTAGCGCTTGGACCAGCTTTTGGCACCCATAGCTCAACACATCTGTGGTGGGTAGCTGGAACTGCTGCTCATAGCGCTCTATGGCGGTGAGGACTTCGCCACTTTGCATGTCTTCATGACTGAGGGCGATCGCTAGCACGCTAGCAGAGGAAATAGCCTCAATCAGCCCGATCTCATGCTCTACGGTGGGCATCGCTAGATGGGGGAAATCGCAGCGAAATTTTCTGGCAGGGGGATGCTGCAAAATCACGCCATCGGGCATACTTCCCTTCAAGATACCCAAAGAACTCATAAAGGCAGGATGGCTGACTGCGCTCTGCCCTTCTACTAAAATAATATCGGGGCTTTCATTTTCAAAAGCTTGAACAACAGCGTGCTCAATTTCGCCAATAACAAACTGAGAAACAAGCGCGTCGATGGATACCCCGTACCGGGCTCCCTGCATTAGGCTAGTTTGCCCGGTTGCGACCAGCACTGATTTTACGCCGAGGTGATTTAGCGTCTGGTTGAGTTCTATGGCGGTGGTCATTTTGCCGCAGGCGCAGTCTGTTCCTAGCAGCGCAATGACAGGAATATTGACTTTGGCTATCTGGCCTGTGAAAACATGCAAATCCTCTAGCTTTGGGGGTTTCCTGATATCTCTAATCTGGACGTTGCTCTGAATAGCCGCCTGAGCAAATTCAGGATCTTCAGAAAAGAACTGATGGAGACCGTTGACAATATCCATCCCCTTTTTCATGGCTTCTAAAATCAGCAGCCTTTCTTCCGGTAGGATGTAGGCGTCTAAAGGCGCTTTTCCGTAAATGTAGCAGTCCGGCACCTCGCAGTGACGTAGGGCGTCGCTCAGATCAGCAAAGATTGGAATATTGTACGACTGTTCTCCCAGCGCTTCGCCAGCGTCTTTGCCTGCTAGCGAGCTATCAATGATGCCAACAACTGTATACAATTCAGAGTGACGAACTAACCCATTGGAGGTTTTTCCGTCTACTAAGCCAAACTGTTTTTCACAGTAAACTAGAGCTGTTTTCTTCGCGATCGCCATTCATTTCCCCTTGCACCTCTGTATACGTTGGATATTCCAGTCAAATTCTTCCATGCCTTACGAAGACACAGCGCTGCTAAAAAATGAAAATATAGTGCGCCTGGATATGACCGCAGCAACGAGAAATATGGCTACTAGGCGCAACTCTACTGCGCTCTAATTATTAGCCCGTTATCAATTTTTCAGGAGCCCATGAGTGCGCTGGATTTGTAGCGAAAATCTCAGACCTTAATTGAGTCTTAGCTAGCACTTATGTGAATTAATGGTAACATACATTACCATTTTGCATGGAGCCG
>JBBSNR010000174.1:0-6370 GCA_038260635.1 Phormidesmidales cyanobacterium | reverse complement strand
GGGCGCTCAGATTTTGATGGATTTGGGCGTGAGTCAGTTTCGGCTGATTACTAACAATCCTCGGAAGATAGCCGGGCTAAAAGGCTATGGCCTAGAGATGGTAGACCGGGTGCCGCTGCTGATTGAAGCAACGACCTACAACGCTAGCTATCTAGCCACCAAAGCCAAAAAAATGGGCCATTTGCTGCTGCAAACCTATTTAGTGACCGTGGCCATTCACTGGCGTTCGGCAGGAGCCACCGGGAGCGATCCGGTCACGGCGCGATATGAAAGACTAGAAAAGCTGCGCGCGCTGGCCCAACAGAACGATCTGCTGCTGCAAGAGGAAGCTCGCTCAGTCGCCGTTGCGGTGTTTGGCCAGATGCCCTTAATTGCTAACTTGGGGCTAGACCAGAGCGAAGTCGCGAGCGATCGCTGGTACAAAGATGAAACCCATCCGTACGTGAGGGCGATCGCCGCTCTACTCGATGAATTAATCAGCTGGCCAGACATCGACCAGCTCGAATTTTTGGTATCTGCTGGCGGCGATCCGTTTACGCAGCTGAAGGTGCGGTTAGATCGGCAAATCTTTCCCTGGTCTCCAGCCGGAGAAAACCCGATCACACCCGGTGATCTCTGCCGGCAGCTGGAAACGCAGCGAATTTACGTGTTCTCTCAGCACAGCGCTCAGACTGTGTGAGTATTGCTGTCTAGCAGTTCTGCCTGGCAGTGCGTATTGATGAAGCGTATTGAAGCAGCTAGGGCTCTACACGACCGAGCTGGCTGGGCAGCGGATGAGTCAGGCTAGGTGAAGCCAGCACCGAGTCACTGCCCTGACGACGCGCTACCACTTCGGGCTCAATGGCAGCAACCGCGCTGACAAACTGCGGATCAGCGCTGGTCCCGCGACTAGCCGGATTGGTCTCTAGCGCTCTGCGCTGCTGCTCAGTCAGGCTGACGCTGACATCTGGGGTGATGCCTCGCCGACTGATATCGGTGCCATCAGGCGTGTAGTAGTGGGCCACGGTCACCGCTAAACCCGATCCATCAGAAAGACCGTGCAGCTGCTGCACCAGCGCCTTACCAAAGGTGGGATCGCCCACCACCACGGCGCGGCCATTATCTCGCAGGGCACCGGTCAAAATTTCACTGGAGCTAGCAGACTGACCGTTAACCAGCACAGCTAGAGGCAGATCCGAGATAGCAGTGCGATTGGCCGTAATTTCGTCGCTGTGCCCATTTCTATCTACAGTGCGAACAATGCTGCCTCTAGGTAGCCACATCCGGCTGATGTCAATGCTCGCGTGCAGCAACCCGCCCGGATTGCCGCGCAGGTCTAGCACAAAGGCTTCTGCGCCTTGGCCTGTGAGCGTATCAATCGCCGTGCGCATTTGCTCGGCAGCATGGGCGCTAAATTCGTCTAGGCGAATATAGCCAATAGCCAGCCCGGCCTGCTGCTGCAAATCAAAAGTAACGGTTGGCACCGAGACCAACTCGCGCGTCAAGACCAGCGTCTCCTGACTGCCATCTTTGCGGCGCAGCGTCACCGAAAGGGGGCTGCCGCTCTCGCCCCGAATCAGCTGAGATGCCTCTTCAATGCTTATATTTCGGCTGGAGCGACCATCAATAATGAGGATCACATCGCCTGCTTCAACGCCTGCCTGCTGAGCTGGCGATCCTTCTAAAACATCAGTGACCTTTATATCCTGGCCGACCTGCTCTAGGCGAACCCCCACCCCAGAAACCTCTCCAGAGGTTTGTTCGGTCAGGGCCGCGTACTGATCTGGGTTGAGAAAGCGAGTGTAGGGGTCTTCCAGTCGGCGCAGCACACGGCGCAGCTCGCTATAGGCCGCATCGCGAGAGGTATATTCGCCGCTCAGCAGCGCTTCTCTGACGCCCAGCCAATCTACCCGGTTAAAGTCGGCATCGACATATTCCTCATAAACCAGTTGCCAGGCCTCGTCTAAGACCATTTTGGGACTGTCTTGAAAATCGGCTGCCGCAGCGGGGGCTAAGCCTCCTATACCGGTCAATACAGCTGGCAAAAGCAGGGCAGTAGCGCCTACTGAGCAATGTTTTAGAAAGCCACGAACACGGGCAGTATTTTTCATTTACGACAGAGACGGCAAAGAATAAAGAAATGTAGATGCGAGCTATAAACTTTATGGAATGTAGCTGAGCGAGGCTAACAAAATTTATGCAACGGATGAAGAATAATCTGACAGACTCACTTCTGAAGGCAGATGCCTTACTCAAGGTAATCAATAAATCTGGGCTCGTAAATAGGTAATTGCCAGGAGTCTGCGCAAAACGTAGGTGATTAATGCAACCCTCCTACCCCGATAATACTAGGAGGGCGAGGGCAGCGTCGTTAGGTTACAGCCAAACAGCTGAGCGTACCTACCGTATTTTTACAGACGTCAGCCGATTGAGATTTGCTTCATCTATGCCGTGAAATTACGCCGCTTTAAGCAATCTTTTTAGTCGATTTTTTTATGCCTATGCACGGCTATATTCCCCCAGAGCGATTTTTTCCTTACCTGAGTTGGCAACAGGTAGAGGCGCTGCCCGACAAAGCCAATACCCTAATTGTTCAGCCGATTGGGGCAGTAGAGCAGCATGGTCCGCACTTGCCTTTGGTGGTCGATACGGCGATCGCTACAGCAGTCGTCGGTCAATCCTTAGGCCAGCTCGACCAATCGATCCCGGCCTATGCCCTACCGCCGCTCTACTACGGCAAGTCTAACGAGCACTGGCAGTTTCCAGGCACAATCACGCTAACAGCGCCAACGCTCACCGCCGTACTGATGGAGATGGCCCAGAGCATCTATCGGGCCGGGTTTCGCAAGCTAGTGCTAGTGAATGGACACGGCGGTCAGCCCCAAGTCTTAAAGATTGTCGCTCGTGATTTGCGCCAGCGGTATGGAGACCTGATGGTGTTTCCGCTGTTTGTCTGGGGAGCACCGCACAATGCGGCTGAAGTGGTGGGCGCATCGGAATATAATCAGGGCATTCATGCTGGCGATGTAGAAACCAGCGTGATGCTCTCTCTCCTGCCTGAGCAGGTCAATATGGCCAGGGCAGTACGAGAATATCCCACGGATTTGCCAGCTGGGAGCCTGCTGAGTTTGGAAGGGCGGCTGCCCATCGCTTGGACTATGGCTGACCTGAGCCGGAGCGGGGTAGTCGGAGATGCGACAGTATCGACGGCAGCTAAAGGCGAGGCGATTTTGGCGTCGTTGGCGACGGGCTGGGTAAAGGTGCTTGAAGAGATTTACCGGTTTGAGGGCTTGCGTCCGCCGCCAGCCTAAAGAGTCAACCGAGAGATTAAGTTAGAGACTAAAAAGACGAGGAGTATTGTGATATGCAGCCCACTGACGTTCAACCCGCTGAGACTGAGTCGGCCCCAGCCCAGCTCGCTACTGTGAAGAAGACTCTGGCGGTGGATATTGGCGGGAGTGGAATTAAGGTCTTGGTGCTAGATGAGCAGGGTCAGCCATTGGGAGTGCGCGATCGCATCAAAACGCCTGACCCAGCCACCCCTGAAGCGGTGATTGCTGTCATCGAACAGTTGGCGGGCCAGCAAAGTGAATACGACCGGGTTTCGGTAGGGTTTCCGGGCGTCGTTCGGCAGGGTGTGATATACACAGCGGTTAACCTGCATCCGCTCTGGCAGGGCTGCAATCTGGCTCAGCAGCTAACTGAACGCCTCGGCAAGCCGGTACGGGTGGCTAACGACGCCGACATGCAGGGGCTAGGAGCCATCTCTGGACAGGGCGTAGAAATGGTTATTACGCTAGGCACTGGCTTTGGCACCGCTCTCTTTACAGAGGGGCAGTTAGTGCCCAATTTAGAAATTGCTCACCACCGCTTTCGCAAAGGACAGACCTACGAAGAGCAGCTAGGCAGAGAGGCTTTGAAGAGCGCTGGAACCAAAACCTGGAACAACCGGTTGGCTAAAGCGATCGCGTCTCTATCTCGCGCCTTTAACTACGACCGGCTTTATTTAGGCGGCGGTGAAGTTAAGCAAATTGCAATCGATCTGCCTGACAACGTGACAGTCGTTTCCAACGTGCTGGGGCTGCTAGGTGGCATCAAACTATGGCAGTAAGCTGAGGCTACTGTAGGGTCAAAAGCTGGCATGAAGCCAGCATAACTAGACCTGTTTCACGTCTCCGTCACTGGGCAAAAGGAAAAGACCGCTCTCTGTACAGATGCCGCTGAGCGGAATATCCCACGATTCCCGAGGCACCTGAGGCAGTCTGGCATATTCAAAAACGATGCCAATGGTGGTTTTGTTGGCCCAGGTTGGGTGACTGAGCATCCGGTCGTAAAAGCCGCCGCCGTAGCCCAGACGATAGCCATTGATGTCACAGGCAAGACAGGGAATGAGGATGAGATCAACTCGGTTGGGATCTACCAGAGGAGAGGCGGGATCGGGTTCGGTAATGCCGTATGTACCGGTGCGCAGCGGCCAGCTACAGGTGGGGAACCAGCGATGCCACTTGAGCGTTTTGTCTTCGCAGCGAGGCAACCCCCAAACGCGCTGCTGCTTGAGCACCAGACTGAGGTCGGGTTCGCCGCGAAAGCTACAGTAGGCCAGCGTGAGACGCGATCGCGCAAATACCGGCCAAGTTTGCAAATGCTGGCAAATGCTGACAGACTTCTCCTGCCAGATGCGGTGAGGCATAGACTGCCGGGCCTTGAGCTGCGCCCGCCGCTGAGCTTCTTTTTGCGCCTGAGTGGAGAGATCAGCCATCAATCCGCGAGCTGCCGGTATAGGGCGGAAATTTTCTCAATCACCTGTTCGGCATTGAGATGGTCGGAGACAATTTCAATCGCGTCTGGGGCTTTTCTCAGCGGGGAGACGGCGCGGGTGCTGTCTTGGCGATCGCGCTCCACAATCGACTGAGCCAGCTGCTCTATATCCGGCAGTGGCTGATCGGCCTCTTGCAAATCGAGATAGCGGCGACGGGCGCGTTCGGCCACTGACGCGGTCAGATAGATTTTGAGTTCGGCCTGGGGAAAGACCTGGGTGCCAATATCGCGACCATCGGCCACAATGCCGCCCTGTCTACCGTACTGCCGCTGCTCCTCTACCAGTTTGGCGCGGACGGCAGCTTGAGCGGCAATGGTAGAGACGCTGTCCGTGACAGCGGCGGTGCGAATCGCTTGCGTCACGTCTGTGCCATTCACTCGCACTTGGGGGGGCAGCGGCTGGTCGCCTTTAATGCTGGCACTCAGCTGAATTTGGCACTCAGGCAGCAGCTTGGCTACAGCCGCTTCATCTGTAGGGTGAATGTTTTGCTGTAAGACAAACCAGGTCAGAGCGCGGTACATAGCGCCCGTATCCAAATAGAGCAGCTCCAGCCGATGGGCAACTTGACGAGCAACGGTGGATTTACCCGCCCCAGCTGGGCCATCGATCGCAATAATCGGGGCGCGTTGCAGCACGACATTGTCGATTAAGCGGGTCTTTTTCTCGGTTCCTATGTATGCTGCGATCGCCATCATTCCTACAGTCTCAATTGCTTGTAAAGGCTTCAGTGTATCAGGCTGAACCAGCGCCAGGTAGTCCAAGGTGACCGCCGGTTCAGCCGCTATCACTTCGCCTGCGGTCTGTAGCAAAGCGCTGGCCGCTTTTTCCCCCTGCGCAAAGGCGGCTCGGGCGGCCTGCAAGCTGCGGTAGAGCGCCGTTGCCTGCTGGCGCTCCAGGCCAGTGAGGTAGCGATTGCGAGAGCTCAGGGCCAGACCGTCCGGCTCTCGCACCGTCGGACAAACCACTATCTCACCGGGCAAATGTAAATCTTGAGCGATGCGCCTAAGAATAGCAACCTGCTGAGCGTCCTTTTGGCCAAAATAGGCGTGGGTGGGGTGCACGATATTGAGCAGCTTAGTCACCACAGTCGCCACGCCCTGAAAATGCCCCGGACGCGATCGCCCGCAGAGTGTCTCAGTCATCGCTGGCGGCGGTACCACCTGAGTCACCGTCAGCAGATCCGGCTGGGGCGTGCCATAGAGCTCCAAAGGCGAGGGCATGAAAATAATATCTACGCCAGCCGCCTGACAGAGTGCTTGATCTGCCTGCTGAGGTCGAGGATAGCGATCAAAATCTTCGCTGGGGCCGAACTGGAGCGGATTGACAAAAATACTGACGACGACCGTATCGTTGGACTGACGGGCTTGATCTATAAGGCTGAGGTGACCAGCGTGCAGCGCGCCCATCGTCGGCACTAATCCAATGGTCAGTTCGCACTGGTCTAGATACTCACACAAGCCAGTGACAGTATTGAACAGCCGCACAACCCTCTCCCAGTAGAAGTTCAGTAAAAGTCCAGAAAAATCTTGTATTGATTTGGCCCACATCAATTTAACGCAGTCCGCTCTTGAG
>JBBSNR010000173.1:0-6389 GCA_038260635.1 Phormidesmidales cyanobacterium | reverse complement strand
CCTCAACCCGATGTGCGCGATCGCCCTTGAACTTCAGCGACGAGGTCACACAGTGATGCTCTTTGCGATGCCTGATACGAGGACCAAAGTCGCAAGCCTTAATCTCACAACCGTAGAAATTGGTGCATCTGATTATCCGCAGGGGAGCATTGATGCGCTTTACAAAAAGCTTGGAAAACTAACTGGGAAAGCAGGTTTAGCATTCACCATTGAGTCTATTGAGCGAGAGACCCAAATGCTATTTCGCGAGGCTCCCAAAGCCATCCGTGACGCCAATATCGAAGTCCTTATCATCGATCAAGTGACCGCACCCATGGGCACCGTCGCCGATCACCTGGCCTTGCCCTTCGTCACGGTGTGCAATGCCATGCTGATTCAACGCGAGCCAGCTGTGCCCCCCTACTCGACCGCTTGGGCCTATTCCACCACATCCTGGAGTCGCCTACGCAATCGCATCGGTAACGCCCTCATCAATTACTTAACCCGCGATCTGTGGCAGGCAATGGTTGACCAGCGCCGTCAATGGAACTTACGGGCCTATCAAACCCGAGATGATGCCTATTCGCCGCTGGCTCAGATATGCCAGCTCCCCCAAGCGTTTGACTTTCCTCGTGAACGCCTGCCTGCCCATTTTCACTATATTGGCCGTTTCCAAGATCCATCTGGAACAGAGCCCCTCACCTTCAATAGCGTAGACTTTCCCTTCGAGCGATTGACTGGCAAACCGCTCATTTATGCGTCATTGGGAACGCTCCAAAACCAGCAGCCAGAAATTTTTGAATGCATTGCAAAAGCCTGTTCCTCCCTGGATGTTCAGCTAGTTATCTCGCTTGGGAACCCGCAAGCGCAACCGGTGGTGCTGCCTGGAAATCCTATTGTTGTTCCCTTTGCCCCGCACCAAAAAATAATTGAGCGTTCAGCAGTCGTGGTAACCCATGCAGGTATGAACACCGTGTTGACAGCCCTTGGGTGTGGCGTGCCGCTCGTCGCGATTCCGATTACCAACGAGCAGCCCGGCATTGCTGCCCGTCTGTCCCGCACCCAAGCTGGAAAAACGCTACAGCTCGATACGTTGGATGAAATAACCCTTCGCGCAGCGATTTCAGATGTGCTTACAGAATCTAGCTATCGTCACAATGCTCAGCGACTGCAACAGGCAATACAATCATCCGGTGGCGTCAAGCAGGCTGCTGATATCATTGAAAAAGCAGCCCAAACTCGACAGCCTGTGTTGGCCTAGCGGAGACATCCGCGCCAAAAACTGCAGGCGATCGCTCCACCAGGAACAACGGGTATTCCTTTCGGCGCGTTTCCCACCTGCTCAGGCGTAACAAAGTACCTCAAGTTATTCGCCATTCGCTCAATTGCGATTTTGTTATAGCCCCGCGCTTGACCAATCCCGATACAAACATCCGGTGAAAGTGAGACCAGCTTATCCTCAATCACTTCTCTGAGCAGATAGGTATTACCCGGTAGAATCTGAAAATTAAGCTGCTCAGCGTACTGCCTCAACTCTACAGGTGGGTTTTTCTGCAAAGCGTCTACGACTATCTCTGATAGTTAGTGCTTTTCCTTGAGGGGCTTGATTTCAAGCACTGTATCCGAACGGCCATATCGCTTTCAGCATGATGGCCCGATTTCTCAATAGTCGGGGCTGTAGACCAGTATTGCACTGAGAGGAGCGGACAGTCTTTTATGAACTCATTCATATGCAACTCCCTTCAAGTAATAGATGTCATGGAAATGAAGGAAGGTGCAGCTTAACTGAACTTGCCAGAAGGTACTATTATTTTATTTATGTATACGGTATACATAAGTGCATAGGTATCATTAATGACTGCATCCTGCCGCCCCCCTAACCCCCCAGTTTGGGTGGAACCGGACTCAGAGCCTTCAAGCTGGGGTCGGGGCCTTCAAACTGGGGTCGGGGCCTTCAAGCGTGAGTTGATATCCTGTTCGTGTTTTGTAGTCAATTTTGCTTGACTGCTTAGAAGATTATTGCGAAAGGACTATTAAGGACTGGGCTGTAACCAGGGCGACTGTCCGAGCTGAATCACCCAGATACACTGCTACTCAATACGAAATGCTAGAGATCCGTATGGCTACTATTAGGCGATTGTTGAGCGTGCTGCTGTTAGCTGCCTTTACCTTCACGGTGGCTCTCACTATGGTAGTGATGCTACCGGCTACCGGCTGGGCAGCTGACTATCAGGGAAACCAGTCTATTGATCGGCCCGCTAGTCTGGTCGCTCCAGAGCCAGATGTTGAGATAGCGGTTTATCCGCAGCCCGATGCGGGGCAAAGGCGGGTTGGGTATGGCGCGAACGGTGATGCGGTGACTATTTTAGAGCAGGTAAGTGACAATCAAAGCACGACTTGGAACCACATTCGCTTTGATAATCCGCCCTATGCCGAGGGCTGGGTGCAGGCAGAATTTGTTTTGATAGCAGATGCCAATGGGCAAAGTCAGCAGACTGCGGAGGGAAATCGCTATCTGGGCAATCGACAGTTTAAGTCTGAGCAGAAATCGCCCTTCAACTCTCAATCGGGTGCCCAATCCTACTCGCAGCGACAGAAGAACTAATGGCTGACCCTGATGTGAGTTCGCTGGTGGGTGCTAGCCTGGTTGTAGAACATACCGTTCCGGCTGGGGAGGGGTTAGCTTTTCGCTGGTGGCACGCAAAAGTGACCCGAGCGGCCAAGACTTTTAAAGGACATATTCGCACTGACCTGTGTGCGCCAGTGAGAGGGCAGCAGCCCGATCAGCCGATGAAGTGGTATTCTCTCGTTCACTTTGAGTCGCCTGAGCTGCTGAATAAATGGGTTAATTCGCGCGATCGCGAAGCCCTGATCAAACGCGGGCGCAAAACATTTGCCTCGTATCAGTTCATCTCTTTTTCCACCGGGCTCGAAGGCTGGTTTTCTCGCAGAACAGGCACCGAACAATCGGGGCTGGGGCCTCCTGCTTGGAAGCAAAATGCGGCAGTCGTACTAGCGCTGTACCCAACGGTGATTATCCAGTCGCTGCTGTTTTCAGCGTTGGGCCTCATGCAGTCCTGGTCGCTGCCAAACTCCATGATTATCAACAACATTATTACTTCTTCTGTTTTAACCTGGGGCGTAATGCCTTTGGTGACAAAGCTGCTGCGGTTTTGGCTACAGCCGACTTATCAGCCGACGGCTTGGAAAACAGATGTGCTGGGCGCTGGCGCTGTGGTTGCGGCCTTGGGCTTGATGGTGGTTTTGTTTAATATATTTTAGGGTAGGCGAGCCTTATGAACGGCATCTACGGCTGGCGGAATGTTGTTCTCTCTGTTGTTGTCGTCAGCCTGGCGTTGGGCTGGGGTTGGATTGGCTGGCATGGTCCAGCTGCGAACGGATATTACGAAGCTTTAGCTCAGCCTGCGATTGAAGTGGCTCCAGAGCCCTCGCTAAAGCGGCTTCAGGTGACAACTACCGCAGATGCGGGCGTAGGATCGCTGCGCTGGGCGATCGCTCAGGCAAACGCAGCGCCAGACAGCGATCTGATTGATTTGAGCAGGGTAGAGGGGGCGATCACACTGCAAAGTCCGCTCCCGGCGATCGCCAGCAGCCTAGCGCTAGTAGGCAATGGCCACAATGTGATTAGCGGCAGCGATCACCACCGAGTCTTACAGGTTGACAGGGGCGATGTGACCATTCGCGATCTCACCCTGGCGGATGGGCTAGCCCAAGGCAGCGGGGGAACTAACGGCAGCGGCGGCGGGGCCGGGATGGGTGGTGGATTATTGATTAACAGAGGGACAGTGCGTCTGGTTCGGGTTGCCTTTGTCGGCAACCAGGCGATTGGCGGTAAGGGCAGTCAGCGGCTGCCCGCCCAGGCTCAAATCCAAGGCAAAAAGGCCAAACTGAAAGTGAATAGAGGCGCTGTCATTGGCGTGCGGGGCGTCAGCCTCTCGCTCCCTGACCTGGTTACCTCTGCTCCTATCACCCCTGATTCAACAGATCCTGACCCGATCGACCCTGACCCGATCGATCCAGACGCTCTAAAGATTGCCATCAGCAGCGCAGAAGAAAGGCTGGAGGCCAATCGGGGGGCGATCGCTGGGGTCAGTGGCATCGGGATTGACGGCATTGGCAGCATCGTCTTTGGCGGCGGCGGTGGGTTTGGCGGCTTTGCAAATGCGGGCAATGGCGGCAACGGCGGCAATGCGGGGGCCAGCGGGGGCGATGGCGGCGATGGCGGCGATGGCGGGAATGGCGGCGTCGGTATTTTTGGTAGCTTTGGGCGGTGGGAAGAAGAGGGGAGTGTAGGGGCGATCGCCTTTGGCGGCGGCGGCGGGTTTGGCGGCTACGGTAATGGCGGAAACGGGGGTAATGGCGGCAATGCGATCGCAGAAGTTGCCAATGGCGGCAACGGTGGCAACGGCGGCAACGGGGGCTTTGGCGGCGGCGGTGGGGCCGGTGGCGATGGCGGCAGTGGTGGCTATGGCAGCGCTGACGAGCAGGTGGGCGAACTGGGCTCAGCTGGGACTGGTGGCTTTGGCGGTGGCAATGGCGGGATTGGCTACGGCGGTGGCGGCGGCGGGCTCGGCGGGGCGGTTTTTGTGCGTTCCGGCAGCTTGGTTTTGCACCAGGTGCGGTTTGAGCGAAATGTAGCGAAGGGTGGGCTGGGGCGATCACCTGGTCAGGGAAAAGGCGGCGCACTCTTCATCAGTCCCGACAATCTGACCGCTCAGACCGTTTCCGGGGCAGCCCCTGGCGTTTCACTGCTGGGTGAACCGCCTGTATTCATCGAAAACAGGGCTTCTGATGCGGCTGATTTGCCGACCGATAATGACGATGTCTATGGAACCATTTCTCCCCGGTAAACCAGCTTGGCTATGCGTCTGAGGAGCGCGGTTTCTACTGCTGCGCTTTGTAAGCTGCCCAGCTGCCAATATCGGAGATGTCGGGCCAGCCGCCTTCCTCGATGAGCGCTTTTGGGTAAAGCATGGCGATCGCCTTCTTTCCATCTACTAGCGCTACCTCCGCCGGATACATATCGGGCGGCTCTGTAGAAACCAGATAGTCGTACTGCTCAGCGGTGAGTTCGTAAACTTCCCCTAGAATAGAGATACCGTCGGTCTCAGTCTGATAGATACCCGGATGCCAGCCGTCTTTGACCGCATGTAGCCGGTAGTCGGGCGCGGTTTTAGTCGCCCGGAGGAAAGTCGCAGACTGCAAGTTTTTATGGTCGGGTTGGCCGCGCAGCGCTGAGCCACAGATAAAAACGTGTTTGACAGCTGAAGACACATCGGACATACTGCACCACCTAATAGCTCATATTTTTGGAGTTTGCATACAGTATACAGGGAGTAAAAGCCTCAGGTAGTATCCTATTACCCAGAAATTTAGCCCTATGGGCATTAAAAATCGTATTACAGGGCATCTAAACCCTCAGGAGAACACGTGATAGGTCTCGTTTCAACCCTTCAGATCGATCAAGACCGGCTGATGGAGAGCATCGCTGATCTGGCTAGTATTGGCGCGCTGCCCAATGGCGGGGTGCAGCGGATTGCCTTTAGCCCAGAAGACATGCTCGCTCGCGACCTGATCCAGCGCTGGATGCGCGAGCTGGGTATGCAGGTGCGTATTGATCCGGCGGGCAACATTGTCGGGCGCTATCCGGGGCGGTTTGACCATGTCCCGGCGCTGACCACCGGTTCCCATATCGATACGGTACCCAACGCAGGCCATTACGATGGGACTTACGGCGTTTTGGCGGGGCTGGAGGTGGTCCGAACGCTGCGCGATCGCCGCCATGTATTAGACCATCCGCTCGATCTGATCATCTTTGCCGACGAAGAGCGCACGATGGTTGGCTGCAAGGCCCTCTCTGGCAACTTGGGCGACGATGCTAGCCCCTATCGCAGCGCCGACGGCGAATCGATTGAGAGCTGCCTGGACCGAGTCGGCGGAAACTGGTCGCAAAGGGCTGCGGCCCGGCTAACGCCGGCTGAAGTAGCCGTCTTTGTGGAGCTGCACGTGGAGCAAGGCCCGGTCTTGGAAGCCGCCCAAAAGGAGATTGGCATTGTCACCGGCATCGTGGGGCAGCAGCGATACGTCTTCACCGTAGAGGGGCAGGGCAGCCACGCCGGCACTACGCCCATGCAAATGCGTCAAGATGCGCTGGTAGCCGCTGCCCATCTGGTGCTTGCCGTTCACGCTTTGGGCAATCAGCCGGGCGATCAGGTGGCGACGGTCGGGCGGCTAGATGTCTCTCCCAATGTGGCCAATACAATCGCTGATCGGGTGGAGCTGTCGCTCGACATTCGTGACCTTGATGAAGACCATCTCAACCGGCTGATGGCGCAGCTAAAAGGCGAAATGGAGCGGATTGCAGTAGAGACAGACACCCGCATTGGGCT
>JBBSNR010000172.1:0-6409 GCA_038260635.1 Phormidesmidales cyanobacterium | reverse complement strand
GCGATCGCTCAAGAAAATGTGTTGAACAGCGATGGCATTTAGCCCGACATCAGGCATAGTTCAGTCATGATGAATGGCGACATGACCTAAAGCGTTACCCTAACGGAACCTAGTTGAACCACATCAAGCATTGGAGTCTACTAAACATGACCAATAAAGATGAGCTCATTTGCGCCGCCTATATACTGACTGCATTGGTAGCACGGCCCGCTACTGGGATCAACAACATCGCCTTCATGACTCAGTCCGGTGACGCTTCCTTCACGAACTTTTTTCATTCAGCCTATGTCAATGCGGCGGCGGCGTCTCTTTCCAACGACCTGATTTTGCTTGCCTTTGCAGCGTGCATCTTTATAGAACCTATTTGACATCTTAGGGATCGGCTGCAACCCTCTTGAGCATTAGCCTGACGAAGCAAAGATCCATCTTGGCCTTCGCATTCACCAGCGTTCTCTCAAAGTTCTTAGTCAAATTCTTACATCGCTCTATCCAGGCGTTGGAACGCTCAACCACCCATCTCGCAGGCACGGGTACAAATCCCTGCTTCCCCTGCGCCGCTTTCTCCTGCTTCGATGGCTTCGGTGACAGCTCAAAGCAGATCTTCTTCATGATGTTCGGATACACCTGCTTCAGCGCTGCTATCAGCTTATTTAGGTGATAGCAGCGCTGAAGCAGTATCGTTATCTTCGGTTCGTTAACCGGCTTCGACTTGAAGTAGTCGATGTTCATCGTCAGCATCAATATCAACCCCGCATCATCAGCCTTGTCCATTTAGGCTTTTTTTCTGCTCGCGCACTTGCTCATGCAATACCCGCATTAGCGCTTCAAACACCCCTGCGGCTCGCCACTGCTTGCAGTGCCAATAGATCGCTGCAAACTACCGTTGGAATTTTTGATGCTGACACTGCCTTTGGGCGCGAGGCGATGCTTAGAAGCTGAGGGCATTGGACACCTCCATCTTGGCGCACTCCACAAATAAGTGCGTAGCTGCTACTAAAATTTACCCCAGTTTTACCCCAGGTTGGGGGCTAAAACCGCCTAAAAATGTCCGACGCACGTCTGGGATAAAGAACATGACAGCGTGAAATGTCGTAGTGTCTAAAAGGCGAAAGTCCTTGAAACTCAACAATTTCAAGGACTTTCGGAGGGAAGCGGGTAACGCGATTCGAACGCGCGACATTTTGCTTGGGAAGCAAACACTCTTGTTATGTGTATAGATGGTTGTATAGATTTTTTATTTACCGTACCCCAACTGTCCCCCAATAAATTGCCCAAAAATGATGAACTTTTTTGGCTCAATCTACCGAGCTTGAATTTTTACACGCGGAAGACTGAGCGTATTGATGTACCAGGGTACGCTCTAGCTAACTGAGCTGCATGTCATTGACTGCAATCGTAAAAACGCCACATTTGCGCCTCCGATATTCATTTTTCCATTGCCACATTCTATAATGTAGGTATGTTGCTACATTCTTAATGAGGGGTTATGCACAGCATTTCTAGCCGAGAATTCAATCAAGATGTCAGCAAGGCTAAACGGGCTGCCGAGCAGGGGCCTGTATTCATAACGGATCGTGGTACACCTGCCCACGTCCTGTTGACCATAGAGGCTTATCAAAATCTAGTTAATAAAACTGATAGTGTGGCAGATCTATTATCTATGCCAGATAGTGCCGAGATTGAATTTATGCCCAGTCGGTCAAGAGCGGTTACTTTGCGAGAGGTAGATTTTTCGTAATGTTTTTGTTAGACACAAACGTTGTCTCTGAACTCCGAAAGGTTGGCTCCGGGAAGGTTAATGGCCAGGTAGAAAAATGGGCAAAATCTACATCTGGCACGAGAACTTTCATCTCTACGATTACAATTTTTGAGATTGAGCGCGGCGTATTACTGATGGAACGGCGAGATCTGCAGCAGGGCCGTGTTCTAAGAAAATGGCTGAACGATCATGTTCTGACCCACTATGGCGATCGCATTATTCCCATCAGTGCTGCCATTGCTCAGCGTTGTGCGTTCTTACATGTCCCTGATCCCATGCCAGATTATGATGCGCTAATCGCGGCAACAGCTCTGGTGCATGATCTAGTTGTCGTTACGAGAAATACAGGAGACTTTGAAAGAACAGGTGTAAAACTATTTAATCCCTGGGTTGCCAACGCTGAATTATGAGACGTCTAAGTCTTTTGAAGCTACGTAAGCAGGCGCTAGGTTTGCCGATCACCGCAGCGCGCTAATTGTATTTTTGGAGACAGGCTGGCGCGATCGCCCCTTCTGGCTCTGGTACAAACGCCACAAATTGGCCTTCGTTCGCGGTCTACAAAAGGTCTAGCCCGAGCAGTTCGAGGCGGCTTGAACTTCTTCATGGACTGGTATAGGAGCAGTTAGATCAATACGGGTGTTGGCTGCCGCAGCGATTTCGCTGAGTGCGATCACCAGTCCCCTTCGGGCGAGATCTCGCAGGCAGTTAACTGAATGAGTCCGGCCTGATTCTGTTTAGCGAATGCTAGGGCACTATCAAAGACTGGTCGGTCGGTGGATATCTCTTGAATGGGCGCAAGAATGTTAGTAAACATAAGACAGTTCACAACGTTGTTGTTGTGACAAATCGAGCCGTATTTACAATGGCTCTGGCTGGCTGCTAGGGCCTTCGGTCGTCCGTCCGCACATTTCATAGGGCTGAATGCGATAGAGCGCTGTGATATTCTCGCGGCCCCAGGCGTCAATCCAGGTTCGATTGACGGCGGGTGTCAGCGTCGGGTTTTTTGATTTGACGAGCTGCTTTACCTGATCAATGTCTTGCTTGTCGGTAATCTGCTCGGCCCGGCCCATGACCGTGACGCTGCGCCAGTGTTTCATATCATCGACTTCTTCCACCTGCAAGCAGACCTCTGGGTTTGCATCCATATACTCAGTTTTCATCCCGACTGTGGTGAAAAGATAGATGTCCGGGCTATCAAAGTAATAGTGCATCGGGACAACATAAGAATGCCCTTCAAATGAGCATCCTAAGTGCCCATGACCGACTTTGTTCAAAAGGTCGTGGATTACTTGTGTGCTCATCTCGTCAATATCTAGCATGGTCACTTTACGCTCACGGCAGTTGAAACTACCAATCAGAATAGGTGAACAATGTGAGGAAGCTGTGATTATCGAAGCGATGAGGGCTAGCAAATGCGCAGCCCTCTCGCTCAGGCACGGCTTGTATCAAGCTGATTTTGTGCGGGCTGCTGACCTACCCAGGCGGGCTGCTGGTAGGTTTTGAAAAACTGCTCGATGGTTCTGACGGCGCGATCGCACCCTCGCTTGGCGGTAGAAGAGAGTCCTTTGCCAAGTTCAAAGCTTTCGCTAGGCACTCGCAGCAGCCAGGCTTGTGGGGCACGGTTATACATCTGCTGAGTAAGATTGAGCAAAGAGAGCGGATTGCAGTGATGGGTGTCAGTAGGCAGCGTTCGAGGTGCCGGAGCGCCCATTACAATCGGATCTATCTGGACAGTCTGGGCGCAGCTTTCGCCGCTGCAAGCATCGACAAAAATCACGTAGTCAGCGGCCACGATGTGATTGACCAGCTCTGGCGTCAGTTGGTGAGCAACCACTGTCTTGACCGACGCCAGTTTCCAGTTGGCAACGGCATCGGCGACTTCGGAGCCAGCGGCATCGTCGCCCCGCAATTTGTTGCCGTAGCCGATAATCAAAAAGCGAGACTGGGCTACCGTCTGAAGTGGGACTGTCTGAAGCGTAGATATCTGAAGCGTAGATGTCTTGGTCATTAGCGATTACTCTTTTTTTAAATGTTGCCTTCATGGCCAAGCGTAGAAAAAAGTTGTGAGGATACTGTGAGGGAACTCATGACCGCCAGTACAGCCACCCGCGCAAAATCAACCTTCAGAGGCAGCTTTGCATCTCTTTTTCTCTGCTGGAGACGGCTGTTTCCCTGATGTTTTTAGGAGGCAACTATGTCACAATATAGGTAAGTCAAAAGGTCGCATTTATTACTGGATACGTGCACCTAACCAACAAAATATCTTTCGGTGAGATTCTCTTCGTTGCTATTCTCACCGAAAGGAGGCGCATCATGAGGACTACAGTTACCCGAAAGTTTACGCAACACATTCAAACAGGTGTCTTTGCACTGCTTTTAATCGCAACGCCTGCTCTGGCAGAAGCCCCGATGCAGCTCCCCACGCCTGCTCAGCAGGCTAATGTCCAACGGTTGATTTTGACTAACGGGTGCCTGGGCTGTGACCTGGCGGGCGCAGATCTTACTGAGGCCCATCTGATTGGGGCGGACTTGCGGGATGCGAACTTGCAGTGGGCCAACCTTACAGGCGTTAACCTTGAAGGCGCGGATCTCGAAGGCGCAGACCTGACTGGGGCCAACCTTACAGGCGCTTACTTGACCAATGCGTATTTGGCGAATACTCAGCTCATCGGAGTGAACTTCACCAATGCCCATCTCTACAATGTGGATTTGACCGGAGCTACGATGGAAGACATCAACCTCGCCGGGGCTGACGTGTTCAATACGCCTATTAGCGTGGGCGGAGAAGAGATCCCTGGAGGCGAGTGGCAACTGCTAAAGCCGGTGATTCCTTCCAAGTAAATGTCTCTTTCGCCTGAGCAGTGAGCCTTTGCCGGAAACCTATTCAGTCGGGCCAGTGGAGAATGGTTTTGATGTGGGTTGCGATGGTGTTTGGAGAAAACGGCTTGATAATGACGCCTGCAACGCCTAATGCTTTGAGCGCTGTCTGTTCAGATTCTCGGGCCTGAGCTGTGAGAAAGATGACGGGGATTTTTTGAGTCTCAGCCTGTGCCTGCAACAGCTTGAGAACGGCCTTGCCATCGAGTTTGGGCATGGTCACATCTAGGAGGATGGCGTCGGGCTGTTCGGTAGCGGCGATCGCCACCCCTTCCTTTCCAGATGTTGCAGCAATGACCTGCCAGCCAGCGGTGACCTCTAGTGCCGCTTGAACAATGGTAATAATGGGCGCATCATCGTCAATAACTAAAACTTTTCGGCCCATTTCATTCCAGCTCCAGGATGTCATTGACCAGGCGTACCAGTTGTCGAGCACTCTCTGCTGCCAGGTGAAGCAACTGTTTGCCCCGCTCCGACTCACTTGAGACCAGATCTCCTGTCAGCAGCTCTAAGCTACCGTGAATGGCCGTCAGCGGTGTCCGCAGTTCGTGACTAATCACAGAGATAAATTCTCCCTTAAGGCGATCTACTTCTAGCCGCTCGGTGATGTCTTCACTCATGCTCATGGTGTCAATAATGGTGTTCTGGCGATCGCGCAATACGGCAACATCTTCTAGCAAGCTGCGCCAGCGTAGCTCAATCTGAAGTAGATCGGCGCTGCGCGTCTCTATTTGGCTCTTCAGGCTGGTGTTGGTCTGTATGGATTGCTTAGCGTGCAGTTCCTGAAGCGCGACAGTCAGCACCTTGTTCGTCTTGGCAAGCTCATCATGGCTGACTTCAAGCTCGTGATAAGCCTCTGCTAGGTCGCTATTAAAAAAGTGGTTCCCGGCATTGAGCAAATCTTTGAACATTGTCGCTGTCGTTTTAAGGTTCCGGGTTGGCTTGATCTACAGAAGTGTTCGCCCATCCAGACGCCAATCCAGCCCTCAATTTTCAGCTTAGCGCTGAATCATCAGGGACTTGTGAAGATAGCCCTTGCTCGATTGAACTAGAGTGATTGCGCCGCGATCGCTATACCCCAGATAAAACAAGATTATGCCCAGCTGCTTTGGCCTGCGACAGTGCCCTATCGGCGGCCTGATAGAGCGCCTGTAAGTCAGTCGCATCCTGGGGATACACCGCAATTCCGGCACTAAAGGAAACCTGTAGCTGGTCACCTTCAGCGACATTGCACGCTCGTTGCCAGGTGTGTAGAAGGTTGTTCAACTGCTGGCTGCTGCTGGCGCTATCTGCCCCGTACAGGCCCACAATAAATTCCTCGCCGCCCCAACGAGCGACGACATCTTCATCGCGAAATGTGGTGCGCAAGCAGGCTCCAAACCGACGCAAGAGGCGATCGCCCACCACATGTCCGTACTCTGTATTCACGCGCTTAAAGTTATCAAAATCTATCACTATCAGGCTCAGCGGCTGCTCATGGCGCTCGGCTAGCGCTAGCAATCCGGTCAGATCTTGAGTCGATTTTGAGCGGTTGGACACACCGGTCAGCAGGTCTACTTCTGCCTGTATTTGCCGACTGCGGGCACGGGCTAGCCAGGTGATAACGCGGGCGACCAGCTCTGCGGCCACAATGGGCTTACGAATATAGTCATCTGCGCCCACCGCAAAGACCTTTTGAATCGCGTCTGCTTCGGTATGAACCGACAAAAAGAGCACGGGCAAGTCACTCCATCGCGGCTCGTCGCGGAGCGCCTGACACAGATCGAACCCACT
>JBBSNR010000171.1:0-6449 GCA_038260635.1 Phormidesmidales cyanobacterium | reverse complement strand
TGATGCGCCTACCCGATGACAGCGAAGTTGGCCGCCCTAGCGTCAATATTTTGCCAATGATCGACGTTATCTTTGCGATCTTGGCATTCTTTATTCTGACTACGCTCTATTTAACAAAGGCCGAAGGGCTGCCGGTAAATTTGCCTCAGGCGGTGACGGCGACGCCGCAAAATCAGGTGAATCTGACGCTGACGATTACGCCAGATGGAGAGTTGTTTTTAGGGGAGGAAGCGGTGGCGGTGGCCGAACTTGCCGATCAGGTACAGGCCTTTAGAGTGGCGCAGGCGATCGCCCCCGAGCAGCCAATCTTCGTCACCATCCGTGCCGACGCAGCCACCCCTCACGGGCAAGTCGTCGCCGCGATGGACCAGCTGCGAAGAGTTGAGGGGGTGCGGCTGGGTATCGCGACGCAATCGTAGGAACAGGAGACAGTGAGCAGGAGACAGGAGTTGCGCTGTATTCTGCCTCCTGTCTCCTTACTTCTTATATCCCTGAAAATAAACCGTCTGCCCTTCATCAGACACAAAGACGCAGTCCCGAGCAGATCGCCAGAGGCTAGACCAAATAGAGCGTTTGGACTCGCGGTAATAGTCTCCCAAAACGGGCTTGAGCGCCTCGGTTGCAGCCTTGAGATGGTAGTGCGGCATATTCAAGAAGATATGGTGCGCTACGTGGGTGCCGATATTGTGATGAATGTTGTTGATCAGCCCGTAATCGCGATCAATGGTAGAGAGCGCACCTTTTAGAAAGTACCAGCTATCGTTGCGATACCAGGGAATATCAGCCTCGGTATGATGCAAAAAAGTGACCAAATCCAACCATACGACAAACACCAGATACGGCATCACGTAAAAGTTGAGCAGGAAGACTAAGCCAAAGTGAAAGCCAACCCAGACCAGGCCAGTCACCATCAGGCTCCAGAGTACCGTGCTGGTGATCACATCCCACTTTTCAGAGGGGCGAAACAGCGGACTGCTAGGCAAAAAGTGAGAACCTTCCCGACCGGGCGATCGCACAAACAAATACAGCGGATAAACCAGCAAAAACAGACCAAAGCGGACTGCTCTATGAAATCCACTCATCTGCTCGTAGGTTGCTTCAGAGAGCGGGTACCAACTTTCATCCGTATCGACATTGCCCGTATTGGCATGATGGGTGCGGTGACTGATTCGCCAGCCGTGATAGGGCACCAAAATAGGCGTATGGCTGAGATGGCCAACCAGACTGTTAAGCCACTTATGCTTAGAGAACGACCCGTGCCCGCAGTCGTGGCCCACCACAAACAAAGCCCAGAACATCGTGCCCTGCATCAGCCAAAATAGCGGGAAAAATAGAACAGAATTAAGGTTATAGGCTAGGGCATAGAGTCCGCTGATGATGCCTATGTCAAAAAAGAAGTAGGCTAGAGAACGCCAGACTGAAGGCGTGAAGCAGTAATTAGGAATGGCCTCTTTAAGATCTTTAAGCGTAAAGGGCAGATCTTCTCGGGCAGAAGAGTCTGAAAATCGGTTGGGCCGAGTACTTAGTTGCACAAACTACCTGCTAATTGACACAATGAACTTGCCCTCTTAATATCTAGCCGCAGCTCGCAGACGTTTCGCTGCTAATACTAGACATGAGAGACTATTTGCAAATCTTTACAATACTGCATTGTGACAGGTTAGCACTAATCGCTTAAAACCCAAACGTTACCTGTAGGGGGGTAGTACGGGGGGTAAACAAACCCCTCTCAAACAATTGGATGCGCCCCTGTCAAAAGCCACCAAGTAGGCTGTGCTGATGCCTGCGTATCCAGGTCTGCCTGAGTGGAGGCATCCAGCTTTGTTAGTCTGCCCTGATGTTCCTAGCTATAGCCGTCGTCGGATGCATACTCGCAGAGAAGGTTACGCCTACGCACGACGGCTAGCCACTGAGCTCGCAGCACTTAACGGTTCTAGCAATCACTAATATAGTGAGCTAAGTGGCCGAAGCTATAGCTACAGTGGCTGTCGCCTGTAGCCTGGCGGTGTTATTAGCTGGCCTCAGCTCTACAGGCATTCTTTTTATTTGCTTAATTTTTAATCAGTTGATTCTTGCTACATTAAGCCCATAGACCGTTTCAGCGGGCCAGCGCTGTGAAGTTGCACTGACTGCCGAGCTTGACGTGAGCACCTAGCTTGTGGCTGTCTGCCATATCAACTGATTTTGATGCTGGATGGCTCACCTGGTCAATGTGAACCGCTGCTTCGATGATTGGCTAACATTTGGCAGTCGCTTGGCAGATTATTGCCGCCAGCAGATTTGTGCAAAACTCTGAGTTTTGCGTCATGGTGGAGTGTGATTTAAGCAAAAACGAGCGATCACTCTGGCAAGCTACTTTATCTGCCTGTCTGATCCGATAAGAGTTGACCGTTTTGACTGCCCTTTTAGAGGATTTTGAGTTTTATGAAATCTTTTGCGATCGCGCCAGCGTTCACCAGTCAGTTCGCCCAGCGCATCTGCTTTATTATCCATATTGCCTCACTCGTTTTTGGGCTGGCAGGGCTGCTGCTGGTGTTGCCCCATCCCGAATTTATTGCTCAACTCCCTGAGGTAGGCCGTACGGCTTTTCGCTGGTCAATGGCAGGCGGCGGGGCGGTCTATATGATCTCGGGGACGGCGGCTGTGGCTGTCTATGCCTATCGAAACCTGGGGCTATGGCACTGTCTGAGCTTTATGGCTCCGGCGCTAGTCATTTCCCTGGGGGCTGAGCTTTTGGGCACCAGCACGGGCTTTCCCTTTGGGCACTATCACTACTTGAGCGGCCTCGGCTATAAGATTGCCGGTCTGGTGCCCTTTACAATCCCGCTGTCCTGGTTTTATCTCGGGTTCAGCGCCTATCTAATTGCCTACATGGGTCTCCAAGTACTGGTCAGCCGTCCAATCGCCAAGGTGGGGGCGATCGCTTTTGGTTCGCTGCTGCTCACGTCTTGGGATTTTGTTTTAGACCCGGCCATGAGCCAAACTACGATGCCTTTTTGGGCCTGGGATCAGCCCGGCGCTTTCTTCGGTATGCCCTATCAAAACTTTGTGGGCTGGTTTGGGACGGGTGTGGTGTTTATGGCGATCGCTACTCTCCTCTGGCAGGCCAAACCCGAGCAGTGGTCAGCCTTGCCGCTAGAGCTTCCATTGGGAATCTATCTGAGCAACTTTGCTTTTGCTGCGCTGATCAGCGTCGATGGCGAAATTTATCCGCCTATTCTTCTAGGTCTATTGCTGGGGGTCTTTCCCGTTCTCTGGTTTTATCAGCTAGCGCAGCAGCAACCCGGAGAAAGTGATGCGCTGCCCCGGTTTGGCGGACTGGTAGCGTCTCTGTATAAGGCTCCCGAATGAGCCTGCTATCCGAGCAGGGAATCGGGGCGTTGTCCTCTGGATTGCTGTTGTTACAGGTGCCTTTTACGGCTATTTTACTCTCTCGCTTACTGAGAGGTGCCCGCCGACAGCCGCCGATTTTACCGAAGTTGAGTAGCGGTCAGGTTCAGTCGGTCAGCGTGATCGTCCCCACTCTGAATGAAGCTCACCGCATTCAGCCCTGCCTGTCAGGGCTGCGACAGCAGGGCGCGGAAGTGCGAGAAATCATCGTGGTGGACAGCTGCTCTGAAGATGGAACGCCGGAGAAAGTAGGGGCCTTAGCTCAGCGAGATCCTCGGATTCGCCTGATTACCGATTCACCGCTGCCACCGGGTTGGGTTGGTCGCCCCTGGGCTTTGCATTCAGGTTTTTTGGCTAGCTCATCTGAGAGCGAGTGGATGCTGGGCATTGATGCCGATACGCAGCCGCAGCCGGGTTTGGTTGCGGCCATTGTCAGCGAGGCAGAGGTACAAGGCTACGATCTGATGTCGCTTTCTCCCCGATTTCAGCTGCACTCTGCTGGCGAATGGTGGCTACAGCCTGCCTTGTTAATGACTTTAATTTATCGGTTCGACTCAGCCGGAGTGCGAGGGGCTGCGCCGGAGCGCGTCATGGCGAACGGGCAGTGCTTTTTAGCGCGGCGCTCGGTGCTTGCTCAGCTCAATGGCTATAGTTGCGCGGCTAACTCTTTTTGTGACGATGTGACGCTGGCGCGGGTAGCGGCGGCTGCCGGATTCAAGGTGGGGTTTTTAGACGGCGCTGAGGTGATCAGTGTGCGGATGTATGAAGGGGTGCGGGAGACCTGGCAGGGCTGGGGGCGATCGCTCGACTTAAAAGACGCGACCACGCCCGCTCAGCTCTGGGGCGATTTGGCTCTGTTGCTGAGCACCCAAGCTTTACCGCTGCTGGTACTGCTGGGTCTTTCGCCATTTTTGCTGACGGATCAGTGCAGTCTAATCTTACAGGTAGCCGTCGGTTTAAACCTGTTTTTGCTGCTGGTGCGATGGGGAATGCAAGGGGCGATCGCGTCCTCTTATCACCGCCCCCAAAAGCTGCTTTCACCTGCCCTGTGCTTCTGGCTTTCCCCCCTAGCCGATCCGCTAGCCGTCTTACGCATAGCCCTCTCCTCCTTTCAGACAACCATTCAATGGCGCGGACGCACCTACCGCAAGCAAGCTCCAGCCAGCGGCTACGAGGCCAGTAGTTCCACGCACTCTGGCGTCTCGTGACGGGGATTATTGACGGTCGTACTGACCGGATACAGGTGCATGTCATCGGCTTCGTAAGGGCGCAACACTGCCTGTAGATTCCTGCCGCCTTGCAGCTCAGGGTCTAGCCAGGTGTCGTAGTCTTGCGGATGAACGATGACGGGCATTCGGTTGTGGATAGACTGCATCAGTTCGTTGGGCTCGGTAGTGAGAATGGTGCAGGTTTCTAGATAGCTGCCGTCGCCGCTTTCCCACTGCTCCCAAAGCCCGGCAAAGCCAAACGGGGCCTGCTCTTTGAGCTGAATATAGTAGGGCTGCTTTTGCTTGCCTGCGCGCTGCCATTCGTAAAAGCCATCCGCTAAAATCAGGCAGCGCCGCCGTTTAAATGCGGCCCGAAAGGAGGGCTTCTCGGCAACGGTCTCAGCCCGCGCGTTGATCATGCGATTGCCAATGCTGGGGTCTTTTGCCCAGGAGGGTACCAGTCCCCATTGAAAAATCCGGTACTCTCTATTGTCTTCAGGCTGAGCGATCGCGGCTACTGGCTGAGAAGGGGCGATATTGTATCTGGGCTGCGGGTCGGGTGCGGTTTTGAGGTTGAAGGATTGAGCGATCGCCTCACCCGAGCAAGTTTGCGTAAACCGTCCGCACATAGCGCTATCTCACTGAGTCGTCTCTTGACTGTACTCAATAGGCCCAGGCATCGCCGCTAGACTATAGGCGGATTTCAGGTTTTGAGTACGGCTAGAGTTTAACCCGCTTCGATGCCAGACTCGATAAGATTTGCGGTGTGATGCCCGTTAAATCTTGAACCTGTGCAAAAGCTGCTGCTTCAGGGCCAATCGCGATCAGCGGCACCGGGTTGCACGTATGGCGTTTGGTAGAGAGATCTTCTACATTGCCGTGGTCGCTGGTGATGATTAGCGTGACATGAGGGGGGAGATGAGCGATCGCGCTTTTCAAGAACGCATCTATTCGCTGTAAGTAGGCGATCGATCGCCCCCAATCTTGAGCATGGCCTGCATAGTCACACAGATAGCATTCAAACAGCGTTACGCCATACCGACTGCTCAACTGAGCTAACCGCTGTCCCGCTGTGGCTGGTGAGATGGGTTTTCTAAGCGGGTCAGGCCCAGCGCTACCGACAATATTCCAAAAAAGCGCTTCCCCTTGGTCATATTCGTACTGCATTCTAAACGGGAGCCCCGCTGAGAGATTGAGCAGCGTGCAGACCGAGTAACGGCGTCTGCGCTCAGCAATGGCGTAAAAATACTCGGGAGCATAGGCATTGGCCAAAGTCGCCGTCCGACCCAAAGCCAGCGCTTGAGAAAACAGGCCATAGCGATCAATCAGCTGCCGTAAAGATCCATTGGCAAAGCCGGACTGGTGCCGCCCCAAAAAATCAGGCGCATTACGCCCGGTATAAATCGCGGTTTGGCCCGTCGCACTCTGCGGCAAACCCGGTACTCCCAACGTGGCGTCAATCGGTTGGAATAAGACACCTGATCGCGCTGCCGAACTTTCAGCGACCAAGGACTGTCTCAAATACGCTGTCAAAAAAGGCATCGCCTCAGGCACTGACAGCGGGTTATTTGCGCTGACTGCACCCAACCCGACGCCATCTAAAAACAACAGTAGAAAGCTAGATGACGGTTGAGGGCAGCTGGCAGCAGACATGGTTTAGTCCTGTTCTGATGGGAGGAGGAGGCCGGAAAACTTTCCAATAGGGTTGAGCCTGATCAACCTCTATAATTAAGAGCCCCTACTCCCTATGCAAAATTAGCAATGCGTGGATTTAAGCATCTAGACACGATTACAGCGCTGTTCGTTACGGTTCTTCTAGTTTCTAATATTGTCTCGACTAAGATTGTCGAT
>JBBSNR010000170.1:0-6450 GCA_038260635.1 Phormidesmidales cyanobacterium | reverse complement strand
TTTAAGCATCCATAAGCATCCATTGAGTGGGAAGGAGTCTACAGATGATCACGACATGCGACTATCGGCCAGGCTTAGAGGGCGTTCCGGCCACGCAGTCGAGTATCAGCTACGTAGATGGCAAAGAAGGCATTTTAGAATATCGCGGCATTCGGATTGGCGATATCGCGCAGCACAGCAGCTTTTTAGAAACGGCCTATCTGTTGATTTGGGGCGGATTGCCCACCCAGCAAGAGCTACAAGACTTTGAGCACCAGGTTCAGTACCACCGTCGGCTCAAGTATCGCATTCGCGACATGATGAAGTGCTTTCCAGAGAGCGGCCACCCGATGGATGCCCTGCAAGCCTGCGCCGCCGCCCTGGGCCTCTTTCACTCGCGCCGGGCGCTGGAAGATCCGACCTATGTGCAAGATGCGGTCGTGCGGCTAATTGCTAAAATACCGACGATGGTGGCCGCTTTCGCCCTGATGCGTAAGGGTAACGACCCGGTACAGCCCCGCGACGATCTGAGCTACGCCGCCAACTTTCTCTACATGCTCAATGAGCAAGAGCCCGATCCTTTAGCGGCGCGAATTTTTGATGTCTGCCTGATTCTCCACGCCGAGCACACGATCAACGCCTCGACGTTTTCGGCCATGGTGACCGCTTCTACGCTAACTGACCCCTATGCGGTCGTCGCTTCAGCGGTGGGCACGTTGGCAGGCCCCCTGCACGGCGGCGCGAATGAAGAAGTGATTGCCATGCTAAAAGAAATTGGCTCTGTCGAAAATGTGCGGCCCTACATAGACGCCCGGATCGCCAATCGGGAAAAAATTATGGGCTTTGGCCACCGCGTCTACAAGGTGAAAGATCCTCGGGCTGAGACATTGCAGCGCCTGGCCGAGCAGCTCTTTGACAAAGAGGGCCGCGACGCCTATTACGATATTGCCCTGGAGCTAGAGCTGGTGGTTGAAGAAAAACTGGGGCACAAGGGCGTCTACCCCAATGTGGACTTTTACTCGGGGCTGGTGTATCGCAAGCTGGGCATTCCGACCGATTTGTTTACGCCGATTTTTGCGATCGCCCGCGTCGCTGGCTGGCTGGCCCACTGGAAAGAGCAAATTGGCAAAAATAGAATTTTCCGGCCCACTCAGATTTACGAGGGTCCTCACGATCAGCGCTACATCCCCTTAGAAAAACGCCTACAGCTCTGGGAAAAACAGCCTTAGCGATCACCGTCGGAAGTCTAGATGGGGCGGCGATCGCAGCGGTCTAATCCGTCTGTCAGCTCGGTAAAACTACAGAGGTGATGGGCATTACCCCCCTTGGCAATATCTAAAATCCAGCTGAGTATAGCTCCAGTGACGATTTTCAGGAACTCCAGCCCCTCCGGCTTTGTCGGGGGGGTTTTATTTTGGGACGAGCGTTTAGGCGTGGGGCGATGGCGGTCAAAGGCCGAACTCTATGGTGACAGGGTTACTATTTCAATCGGCCTCGTCTCTTCTGAAAGAGCCTACAGAAGTTGATTAAGCGCTAGAATCTGTGAGACAACTGTAACGAAGCACGCTCACCCTTAAAGCGCATGAATCCAGGCATTGACCTTCAAGGTACGTTCGTTCAAGCCCTTATCGAGTTAGGATTGCCCGCCGGGGTCGCCAAAACTGTCTGGGTTCCTCTGCCGATGGTGCTAATGCTGATTGTAGCGACAGTGAGCATTTTCATCACAGTATGGCTAGAGCGCAAAATCTCAGCCGCCGCTCAGCAGCGAATTGGCCCCGAATACGTCGGCCCGTTGGGGTCGCTACAGGCCGCTGCCGACGGCATCAAGCTCCTCTTCAAAGCAGATATTACACCGGCCAAAGCCGACCCCTGGCTGTTTACGCTCGGCCCCGCCATTGTGGTGATTCCGGTCTTCTTGTCTTTTTTGATTGTGCCCTTTGGCCAAAACATGGTGATTACCGACTTGGGCATCGGTATCTTTTTGTGGATTGCGCTTTCTAGCGTTGTCCCCATCGGCCTGCTGATGGCAGGCTACTCCTCCAACAATAAGTACTCACTGCTAGGCGGGCTCCGGGCCGCTGCCCAGTCCATTAGCTACGAAATCCCGCTGGCCTTGGCGGTACTCGCAGTCGTAATGATGACCAACGGACTCAGTACCATTGACATCGTCAATCAGCAGACGGGCTACGGCATTTTAGGGTGGAACATCTGGCGGCAGCCGGTTGGCTTTGTGGTTTTTTGGATTGCTGCCCTAGCGGAATGCGAGCGCCTGCCCTTCGATCTCCCCGAGGCGGAAGAAGAGCTAGTGGCGGGCTACCAAACCGAATATACCGGGATGAAGTTTGGCCTGTTTTACGTCGGCTCCTACGTCAACCTGACGCTTTCGGCCCTGATCGTCTCAGTGCTTTACTTGGGCGGGTGGGGTTTTCCCATTCCGGTAGAGACGATTACAGGCTTGCTGGGTATTAGCGAAACGGCACCGTGGGTGCAAATCATCACCGCCTCTCTCGGCATCGTCATGACGATGATCAAGGCCTATCTGCTGATCTTTCTCACCATTTTGCTGCGGTGGACGGTGCCTCGCGTCAGAATTGATCAGCTTCTAGACCTGGGCTGGAAGTTCTTACTGCCGGTTTCTCTAGTCAATCTGTTAGCGACAGCAGCCCTTAAGCTTTCCTTTCCCTTTGCCTTTGGCGGCTGATATACGCTTGCTCTTAACTCATTCAACCCTTTTGCCATGCTAAATTTTCTCAAACAAGTTGGAGACTACGCCAAAGAAACGGCCCAAGCAGCAAAGTTTATCGGCCAGGGTTTGTCTGTCACCTTTGACCACATGAAACGTCGCCCGGTGACAGTGCAATACCCCTACGAGAAGCTGGTGCCCTCAGAACGCTACCGGGGCCGCATTCACTTTGAGTTTGACAAGTGCATTTCCTGCGAGGTGTGTGTTCGGGTATGCCCGATCAATCTACCGGTCGTAGACTGGGAATTTAACCGAGAGACGAAGAAAAAGAACCTGAAGCACTACAGTATTGACTTTGGTGTTTGCATTTTTTGCGGCAACTGCGTGGAGTACTGCCCGACTAACTGTCTCTCTATGACCGAAGAATATGAGCTATCGGCCTACGACCGTCACGACCTGAACTATGACAGCGTCGCGCTAGGACGACTCCCTTACAAGGTGACCGAAGATCCGATGGTGACCCCGTTGCGCGAGCTAGCTTATTTGCCTAAAGGAGTGATGGATCCGCACGATTTGCCAGCAGGCTCTCAGCGAGCAGGTCGTCTGCCTAAAGATATCGTGGCAGACATAGAGGCTGAGCGGGAAAAAGCGCCCGCTGAGGCGACTGCCGAGCAAGACTAACGCAAGGTTCGCACAAGAGACACATCAAGGGATACATACCGTGAGGAGAAAATCGTTTTGAACTTGGCAGAAGGTGTACAGCTCGTCTCATTGGGCCTCTTGGGTCTGATTATGCTCGTCGGTGCCCTGGGTGTGGTGCTGCTCTCTAATATTGTTCACTCAGCGTTTTTGCTGGCCTTAGTCTTTATCAGCATTTCTGGGCTCTATATCTTGCTCAATGCTGGGTTTGTAGCTGCCGCGCAGGTACTGGTCTATGTCGGCGCGGTGAACGTGCTGATTTTGTTTGGGATCATGCTGGTCAATAAAGATGAGGAATTTGCACCTGTTAACCGGGCCTGGCTTGGGAAGGTAGCGACTGGCGCAGTTTGTGCGGGCATCTTTGGGCTAATTGGAACTATGGTCGTTTCTCATCCCTGGGCGCTCTCTAGCGAGCCAGCGGCAGGCGATCTGGCCATTGAGGTGATTGGTCAGCACTTTTTCAGTGACTATTTATTGCCTTTTGAGCTCGCTTCAATTTTGCTCTTAGTTGCGCTGGTGGGGGCGATTGTGCTTGCTCGCCGTGAGTATATCCCTGAGGAGACGGTGACTGAGACAGAAGCGCTGACGCTGCCTGAGCGTCCTCGCGAGCTAGTGACAGCGGGTAGCGCTCGTGACCAGGACTGACACGACCAGAGCTGGCACGACTAGAGCCGATGTTCCAACTGTAGATTTTTGACTCCTTATGCAACTTGAGTACTTTTTACTGCTGGCAGCCGCCCTGTTTTGCATCGGCATTTATGGGCTGGTCAGTAGCCGCAATGTTATCCGCGTGCTGATGTCGATTGAGCTGATGCTCAACGCGGTGAATATCAACCTGATGGCTTTCTCTAACTATCTGGATGCCAGCGCTATCAGGGGCCAGGTGTTTGCCGTTTTTGTGATTACGATCGCGGCGGCTGAAGCGGCAGTGGGCCTGGCAATTGTGCTGTCTATCTATCGCAATCGCGATACCGTGGATATGGAGCAGTTTAATTTGCTTAAGTGGTAACTGATGATTTGAGCAGCCTGTAGACTGTCTGTAGAACGTCTGTAGACCTTCTGTAGACAGTGGCAGACCCGTAGGTAGGTAAACCGGTGCAGCTCAAGCAGGTAATCATTGTCTATAAGGCGGGCAACAAGCTCAGCAAAAGCTGGGCTGATAAGTGTGCGCGCCAGCTAGAAGCGCTTGGTGCCAAGGTGATGCTAGGGCCGAGCGGCGCTCAAGATAACCCCTACCCGGTCTTTTTGGAATCGACCTCGACGCCAATCGATCTGGCAGTCGTTTTAGGCGGAGATGGGACGGCGCTCTCGGCAGCGCGGCATCTGGCAGCTGACGATATTCCCATTTTGGCGGTCAACGTGGGCGGTCATTTGGGCTTTTTGACCGAGTCTTTTGAGGTGATTGGCGATTTTGAGACGGTGTGGGAGCGGTTGCAGGGCGATCGCTTTGCCATCCAGCAGCGAATGATGCTGCAAGCCCAAGCGCACGTTGGCGATTCTTACAACTTTGAGCCGATGAGCGATCGCTACTTCGCGCTCAACGAAATGTGCGTCAAACCGGCTTCACCCAACCGCATGATTACTTCCATTCTAGAAGTGGAAATCGACGGCGAAGTGGTTGACCAGTACCAGGGCGACGGTCTGCTAATCAGCACCCCTACCGGATCGACCGGCTATACCGTTGCTGCCAATGGCCCCATTGTGCATCCCGGAATGCAGTGCATTATCGTCACCCCGATTTGCCCAATGAGCCTGTCGAGCCGTCCGATTGTGCTGCCGCCCGGCAGTACCGTCAGCGTTTGGCCCCTTGCAGACGACGAAGGCAATACCAAGCTCTGGACAGACGGGGTATTTGGCACAGCGGTCTGGCCCGGCCAGCGGGTAGACATTCGCATGGCCAGCCACCTGGCTAAATTTGTAATTTTGCGCAAAGACCACTCCTACTACCGCACCCTGCGCAACAAGCTCCAGTGGGCGGGTGCCCGAGTAAACTACAACAACGACCACCGCAAAAACAGGTCTAAGCCGAAGATAGCTAAAGAAGGCAGCAGTGACGACGCTCCATAGCATCGGGTCACTTTGCTGAGGGACAGCACCCGTCAGAAGCCTTACATGACAACAGGCAAAGTGACTCGCGGCTCCCGAATGCATCCGGGAGCCGCTATAAGCTAAGGGCTAGTCTGCAAGAGCGCAGCGATCGCATCAACAATGTGCTGAGCGCTCCCTTGCAGAAACGGCAGGTCTAACGTGTCTGGCGTATCTTGCGACGTGTGGTAATTGGGATTGCGAAAATTAGCCGTGTCGCTGACAAAAATAGCCGGAATATCTTTTTCCCAAAAAGGCGCATGATCGCTGCGCAGCAGATCGGGGAAAAGCTTCAAAGTCGGTTCTGGGATCGGCAAACTTAGCACCCTCGGCCCGCTGCTTTGGGCAGAGCGCACAAACGTATCGATAAGATCGCGCTGAGACTGAGGCCCCAACACCGCTAAAAAATCACCTGTTTCTGGCAAATCTGGCAGCGGCAGACGCATCGGATAGGTTTGGCAGCCCTCAGTGTGGCAGGCGTAACCCACCATATCGAGAATGACAGCGCCTCTGATCCCGACCGTATTGTTCGCATCTTGGGTAAAAGCCAGGCTTCCCAAAAGACCACTGCCGTCGCTCTGCTGCTCTTCCTGGTCAAAAAAGACGAGCTTCAGGGTGGCTAGAGCAGGTTGCCCGGCAGCTGCCTGCTCCGAAAACAGACGGGCCGCTTCTAGCAGCGTAGCGATCGCACTGCCGTTATCATCGGCTCCAGGCGAAGTCGGCGTCGTATCGTAGTGGGCTCCTAGCACAATCGCGCCGGCACTCGGGTCGCGGCCCGGCAGCTCAGCGACAATATTAACGCCGCTCAGCAAAGAACTGCCGCTCTCAGCCGGGTTGTAGTACTGTTCTACTGGTACCAGGCCAAAGTCTGTCAGCTTAGTGATGATGTAGCTGCGGGCAGTCTCTTTTTGCGAGTCGGTGTAGCGAGGCTGCGCGATCGCGACGACATGGGCCATCAGCCGCGCTTCATCAACACTGATCTCTGGGCTGATATTTGCAGGGCT
>JBBSNR010000169.1:0-6456 GCA_038260635.1 Phormidesmidales cyanobacterium | reverse complement strand
TACGATGGTCGTACCGGGTGATGATCAGGTAATTGAGCAGCTGGCCAAACAGCTGTATAAGCTGATCAACGTGCTCAAGGTGCAAGACATCACCGAAACGCCCAGCGTTGAACGAGAGCTGATGCTGCTAAAAGTCAACGCCGACGGCACTAACCGCTCTGAGGTGGTTGGCCTAGCTCAAATTTTTAGAGCCCGCGTCGTCGATGTTTCCGAAGAGTCGCTGACGCTAGAAGTAGTCGGCGATCCCGGTAAAATGGTGGCCATTGAGCAGGTGCTCAACCGCTTTGGCATCACAGAAATTGCGCGGACAGGCAAAATTGCCCTCACCCGCGAATCCGGCGTCAATACAGAATATCTCAAGTCTTTGGAGAGCAGAGTTTAGGGGGCATGTTGGTAGCTCTCCTCTGTGTAATTGGGAAATTAGAGCGACCGCGATTTTATCTATAGCAGTTCCTGCTTGCATTGACTACAGCAAAATTAGTCAGCACACTAGAGCGCAGACTGCCAGTGTATTCAATGCGAATGAAAACCGCTATAAAGTAGAGGACAGCGATATGCAAACAGCTGCGCATCGTCATTAGCTATCGTTCTTTTTATTCTGGATCTCTCTGATAGCGGCAGCTACTTCAGCGCCCATGCTCACTCCATCGAGCCCTCTGGCATCAACCGCATGTACACGGCGCAAATATGTGGGCAGTGACTCTACGCCACCTACATCACCCACAAGCACAGGAATCACTGGCGTATCGGCAGCTATGGCCGACCCAATCTCGTAATTTACATACTGCGATGCCAGTGATTCTTGAGATGTGATCAGCAATACGACGCTGGTTTGGCGTAGGGCCTCCTGAATCTCTGCATCCCAATCGGAACCAGCCACAATTTTCTCGTCGCTCCAAACATGATTTCCTGCAAACTCCAGCTCTTGCGCCAAAGCTTTTGCATAGTTTTGGTCGGCCTGCGCGTAGGAGATGAATACCCCGTCCTTAGGCTTACTCATCTTCATCTCCCGCAGCAGCCTTTACGCGACGAGCAAGCTGGCTAAAGTAAGAGTCGATTGAATTGATATCCACTAAATCAATTTTCTTCAAAAGTACTGGCACTCGCGGATCTCCTGAAATGTCCTCGGGTTTCAATCCATGTAGGACGCCGACGATTCTTTTGCCATCATACCGAAAGAACCCAATTTCTAGCCAGATGTATGGGCGCTCTACTGACCAGGGCGTCAGCAGTAACAGTAGCTCTGTACAGTGCTTAGAAGCTTTGACTATTTCCTCGTCGAAGTCATCACCATGCTCGATATCTGCCTCATCTAAAAAGGTGTCGGCACCCGCGTTCTTTACATGTGTAGCAATCTGCGTTGCCACCCAAGTATCTATCGAAGAGTGGGAGATAAACACCTTTGTTTTCATTGAGATCTCTATAGTGGTCTTTCAATCATGGGCAGCTAACGATTGTTTAATTGAGGCTTCAGAAACCACTTGGGCTGGCATAGCGCTGTCAGCAGCTGTTTTGTCATGGCGCATCTCCCATACCTTCAGCAGAATCAGGTACTCGTAAAAGGACTGAAGGACGCACCAGGTAAATCCAGCTCGGCCATCGAGCGCGCCGCCCAGGAAAAAATACATATAAAAAAAGCGCACTATCGGGCGACCGGGAATGCGTAAAGACAAATCCTTGAGCGCTCGGCGGCGTTCTACTTCGGATTTGCCAGTGAGGATTGATTTCCAGCGGACTTTGCCCTTAGAGAGCTGCCTGACGGTCTCTCTGGCTTCGTCAGTAGAGTAGCGGTTGTGCTTTTCTAGCCAGCGACTAAAGCCTTTGCCGCAGGTGTAGTGCGGGTAGGTTGCTTGGAGAAACCCATGAGATCCGGCTAAAACTTCGCGTTCGGTGTGGCCATAGTCGTCAAACCAGACCTGCTGCTTGTCGAGTAGCCTCAGCTGATAGCGCGGGTACTGAGTGCTGCGCTTAATCCAGCGGTTCATAAACATGACGCGCTCAGCCACGTAGTAGCCTACATGCTCACCCGAGGCGGCGGCGGCCTCGCATTCGGCAAATAGCGCTGGCGTCATCCGCTCATCGGCTTCTAAAATGTACGCCCAGTCGTGTTTTGTCGGAATCTGGCGCAGCATCCAGGTGCGCTGCTTGCCGTGGCTTTCAAAGGCGTGCTGAACGGTGCGAACGTGAGGATAGCTCTGAGCGATGGGGAGGGTGCGATCGCTGCTAAAAGAATCCACCACAATCACATCGTCCGAAAGCGAAGCTGACTCAATACAGGCGGCAATGTCCAACTCTTCATTGTGAGTCAGGATAAAGATGGAAAACATTTAAGATTATTGGTAACCCCAAGGGGCCTGAAGATAAGGGCCTGAAGATAGCCGCAGGTTCAAGCTGATCAGCAGCTGACGGTGAAGCAATATTCGTGAATCAATATTCATGAGTGTAAGCGCTAACCCGCCAACCCATTTTCAACTTTAGATAAACTTCCGCCCTCCACTTTAAAAGGAACGTCAGGCCGCTGGCTAGTGCAGCTTTACGGAGAGAGGGCGTGGCTAATGCTACTCACCGGCTTAAACAGCTACTGGGAAGGCGTATGCCCTGAAGGGGGTCGCATCGCTTGAAAGCCGTAGCTCTCAGCAGCGGCAAAATCCGGGCAGCCAATAGCCTGCTCCGAAAACGCCTCAACCGGACGCACCGGGCATTTCAGATGGTAGTCGCGGGTGGCGTAGCGGCACTGGGCGCAGGGAATACGATGCATCTGACGGACGTTGGCAACGCTGCTGCGAACAGCCGCCACCAGCGTCCAGATCACCAGCGCCGTTATCCACCAGGCCAGCACTAAACAGACAGTCGGCAAAAGAGGACGAATCAAAACGATTCCCTTAGCCACCAGTACGAAGACAAGCTGAAGAGCTTGAGCTATCAAAAGACCGATCTCCCAAGGCGAGCGCCAATTCCTTTAGATTCTAATAGATCTTATTCTGAGGTGCGGCTTCTGAGCTTTTGAGCGATATCTGCGTGCATCAGGGCGATGTTGGGGTCGCGCTGAATTGCCTGAAAATAGTGCTCACCTAGAGGTGTGGAGGAGTGTTCTTTTGGCTTGAGCATGAGGCGGGCTTTTTCTAGCAGAATGGCGGCGCTTTCAGGCTCGATGGTGTCTTTTTTGCGCAGATCTAGCAGCTCATCTATCTGCACAATGAACTGGGAGATAGGGCGCAGCCAGCTAAAAGCGGGGTCTTCGATTACCAGGCGAAAAAACTCGCCGCTGTTGACAATCGGGCCGTGAGTTTGCTCGTAAACAATCCGCTCTGAGTCGAGTAGGGCTTTGTGCAGCCGCAGCAGCTCGGGGCGAATCGCTTGCAGGCGAGTGATGGTTGGGTCACTAGAGGGGTTGACGCTCATGGAATGGGGAGAAGTCGGCTTGACTACCCTAGCATTTTCACATATCCCGGCTGGTTTGCTCTGGGGATCGCGGGAGCGGTAAGCTCAAAGGGCAACATCGGCGGGGTGGAACTTGTGAAAATTGGCACAGTAGAAATCATGGACCGGGCATGTGAGGCGGGCGGTTTGCGGTGGGCTTACCGGGAGGCTGTGCCCATGAATAAAACAGACAAGCCGCCGGTCATATTGCTGCACGGATTGGTCTCCCAAAGCTATAGCTGGCGGGGGGTAATGGCGCAGCTGGCTGGGGCCGGGCTCAGAGCGATCGCCCCCGACTGGATCGGCCACGGCACTTCGGCTAAGCCAGATAAAAGCGAATTTGCCTACACCCCAGCGGCCTTTGCCTCAGCCCTGGGAGAATGGCTAGCGGTTTTAGGAATTGAGCGCTTTCATCTGGGAGTGCAGGGCTTTTTAAGCTCGGCTGGGCTGCTATACGCGGCGCAGCATCCCGAGCAAATTGAACGGCTGATCCTCTTAAACACGCCGCTGACAGCAGCGGCAAAGCTGCCCTTTAAAATTTCTCAGATGGGGATTCCGCTGATTGGCGATATGCTCACTCAAGATCCCTTGCTGGTAGATCGGACGCTAGAAGGCGGCGGCCCCTACGAGGTCGCTGACAAAGATTTAGAGGTATACCGGCGACCCTTTTTGAAGAGTTCGGATGCTGGGCGATCGCTGCTCGCCATCGTCAAGCAGCTTCAGCTCCCCAAAACGCTCGCTGAAATCGACCGGGGCTTTGAAAACTGGCAGGCACCCACCCTAATCGCCTGGGGCATGGCTGATAAATGGCTACCGGTGAGCCTGGCTGAAACCTTTGCCCAAACCCTCACTGGCGATGTAGAGATTGCCCGGCTAGAAGAAACCGGACACTATGCCCAAGAGGACTGGGCCGAGAAAGTGAGCGAGGTGATGGTGCCTTTTTTACGTCGAGCAAATCTGTAGCCGCAGCCCCTATCTCTACCTGTAGAAAGTAGCCATAAAATCGAGATACCCGTAGTCTATGTTTCAGCATAGTGTGATGTTGACTACCTCCAGACAGCTAGAACCACGCTAATCTCACTGTCAGAAATAAGCTGCCAAGCCCTTTGTCAGCTATCTTTTCAGGTTTTGCAAGCTGTATGCTCCTACGGTTCAATCACTAATGTCGCCTCCTGCTCACTCCAACCGTGTTTCTACGCAAGTTCCCAGTCGGCTCAGTCAGCTGAGCTTTAGAGCCAACCAACTGCTGATCTATCCTATTCAAGACTGGCAGAGGCGGCTGGCCCAGCGCTCCCAGCCACAGGAAATCATCAATCAAAAAGAGATTCGTGCGGTGGGTATGCGTCGCACGGGCAACCACGCCATCATCACCTGGATAGAAAGGCAGCAGCCCGGCACAGTCTGTCACCTGAACAACGTCGCTGCCGGGACCAGTCCCTACCGCCACAAAGCCGACAACCTGCGCCGGTATCATCCTGAGCATGGCAAGATGGCCGAAGTCTATCGGCAACAGGCAAAAGGCGACTTAGTAAAGCGCGACTGCCTGATCTTGAGCTACGAAGACTGGGGGCTGTCGCAGGTGACTCAGCCGCGCTTTGAGCGTAACCGCACCCTGTACCTGGGCAAAAGCGCTCAGCGATTTGACGTTTTGATTTTGCGCGATCCGTTTAATCTTTTTGCCAGTCGCCTGAAGCAAAATTTTGTGGAGACCAAGGCCGAAGCGACTTCGATGGTAGAGATGTGGTTAGATTACGCCAGAGAATTTGTCGGCGAGAGCAGCTACTTGCAGCCAGATCGGGTCTGCATCAACTACAATCGCTGGTTTGCCGACCTCAGCTACCGGCAGGGGCTAGCAGACCAGCTAGGGCTGGTGTTTTCCGACGCTGGGCTGAAGCATGTGCCCCATTTGGGGGGCGGCAGCTCCTTTAGCGGCACCCGTCACAGCGGCCAGGCCAGATCTCTAGATGTGACCAATCGCTGGCAGCATTTTGAAGACGACCCAGCTTTTCGGCAGCTCTTTCAAAACCAGGCGCTCTGGTACTACTCGGCGCAGATTTTTGGCGATATTCCGGGGACCGAGGCTTTGCGGTCACCTGCTAGCAGCTTAAAGCGGGCTGATCTCCTTGAGACCGCCTAAAATCCAACTTGGAAATTAACCTAGAAATCCACACCGCGCTTGAGTTCGACGCCGCGCTCGGCATAGTGCTTATGACAAAAGACCTCTGAGTGGGCGCTGGCTAGCTGAAAGTAGGCAGGCTGATTTTTACAGCGACCTGTGATGATGACTTCGGTGTCTTTGGGTTTGCGCAGCAGGGTTTGAATAATCGGCTCTTCTGGGATTAGCTCCAGGTCTACGGTGGGGTTGAGTTCATCGAGAATGATGGTCTTATAAAGGCCGGAGGCGATCGCCGTACTCGCCATTTCCCACCCCCGCTCAGCTTCGATATAGTCAATGGGCTGCTGCTGCCCCCGCCAGACAATCGCATCGCGACCGCAGCGCTGATGATCGACCAGGTGCGGATAGCTTTTGCGCAGGGCTGCGATCGCCGCATCTTCGGTATAGCCCTGACCGCCCTTCAGCCACTGAATGATCATCACCCGGTGGGACTTGTCTTGACCGATGCCCCGCCCAATCGCTTGCAGCGCCTTGCCCAGTGCGCTGGTGGATTTGCCCTTACCATCGCCTGTGTAGATTTCGATGCCTTCAATGCCAATATCGGCAGCGGTTTGGTGGATCTGGGGCTTCATCTCGGAGTGCAGATCGGCAATCTCAATCAGCTGCGGTGGTGCGCCGCGACCGGTGGCAATCACCTCTAGATGATTGGGCTTATTTTTGAGCGATTTGACCACATCGCTAATAGAGAGCAGGTCCAGATCGAGTACGGGGTTCAATTCGTCGAGTACGACCACTGAGTAGAGGCCAGAGGCAATCGCCCCTTTAGCCACATCCCAACCGCGCTGCGCCTCCTGCCTATCAAACGGGGTGATCGCTTCCGGCCCAAAAAACTCAGCCCGCCCGGTGCGCACCTGATCGAT
>JBBSNR010000168.1:0-6489 GCA_038260635.1 Phormidesmidales cyanobacterium | reverse complement strand
GGTGGGCTCGTTGAGAACTTGCAGCACTTCAAAGCCAGCAATCTCTCCGGCTTCTTTGGTGGCCTGTCGCTGGGCATCGGTAAAGTAGGCGGGTACGGTGATGACGGCCTGAGTAATTTCTTCTTCTAAAACAGATTCGGCTCGCTGTTTGAGCGATCGCAAAATAACCGCCGAAATTTCCTGCGGACTATAGTCACGCTCTCCCAGAGTGACTTTGTAGTCAGTTCCCATCTGCCGCTTAATCGACTTGACAGTCCGCTCGGGAGCGGCGGCATACTGTCTAAACGCAGACTGCCCTACCAGCAGTTGACCCGCATCGCTCATGCCCACATACGAAGGCAGCAACAAGTCTCCCTCATCATCTGGAATCACCCAGGGCTGCCCGTCTTCTAAAGCGGCAATCAGTGAATTGGTCGTACCCAAGTCGATGCCAACAACTCTTCCCATGTCGCTATACCCTCCTCATGAATCCTGTTTATTTTCAGCGGGGGCGACGGCTACAATCACCTGCGCCTCCCTCAGTATCCGGTCTTTCCAGCGGTAGCCGCGCACCACTTCTTTGACTACCGTATTAGGAGAAACGCTGGCATCTGCCTGCTGGCCCAGTGCGTGCATTTGAGTGGGGTCAAAAGGCTGCCCCTGAGCCAGCAGGGGGCTCACCTGCTGCTGGCTCAAGACGGTCAGCATCGTCTCTCGAATCATATCGACGCCTGATCGGGCGCTGATGACGACTGTGGCTAGCGTTTCGGGGTTGTAGGTGGCTGTAGGGGCGATCGCCGCGCTCAACCACTGCCGAAATCGCTGCCACCGCGTCATCGCATGAGATCGAGTCCGAATCTGGTTGTGCTCGGCCTGCTGCCAATGGTCAGCGGCCCTATCCAACGCATCTACGACAGTGAGCAAATCGCTCAGGAGCTTTTCCTGCTGCTTGCGGAGCTGAATTTTTTGAGTGGCTATTTCTCTGGGTGATCGCGGAGCGTCGCCGGAGGTGAGTCGCGTCATGTGCTTCAAAAGTCAGGGCTAAAACGTCAGGAGGATCAAGTCCTTTAAAGTAACATCTACCGCCGCCGTTGCCTGCTGCTGCAACTGATCCAGGCGCGTCTTATCGAGTTCGGCTTCAATGGGCTTCAGGTCAAAAAAGTCGTCCTCCCCTTGAGGTGCTTTGCGCAGGGCTTCGTAGGCCGCTCGGATTGCTTTGAACTCCTGAGGATGGCTGTGGGCTGGGAAAGCTTTGAGCTGGGTGTGGTAAGCGGCTTTAATTTCGGCAGGCGTGGCGCCGGCAGAAACGCCGAGTCGGTCATAGTGTTCTGGCATGGGCTGAAAGGCTACAGGGACTAAAAGGCTACAGGGATTGAAAGGCTAAGGGCGATCACTGTTAGAACCGGCGCTTTTTGGCAGATTTTCGGCCTCGCCTGCGAGGGAGGGGCAAAAAGAAGGGGTCGTCATCCTCATCCTCATCGTCGTCATCGACAAAACCCGCCATTTGAGCGGCCAGCTCTGGCAAAAGCTGCGCCAGGATCTCTGGCGGTACGTCTTCTCCAAAGGCTTCACGCGCCATTCGCCTGACCATATCGAGCATGTCTATGGGGCCGCCACCGCCCAAAAAGTCCATGTCGGGGCCAACTACCCGGCGGGTCATCGCTTGAGCCGCAAACCAGTCTTCTTCGCGGTAGGCTTGCAGGGCTTCGGCATCCTGTAGCCGTCGAGCGATCTCAAAGCCCTGCTCATAGAAGGTCTCGTACTGCCCTGATTTTCTGGGATGGAAGGTGGCTCTGGCCAGTAGCAGCAGCGGATTTTGGGGCTCTTGTTTGCTCCAGGCTTCAATCAGGGGCAATAGCGCTCGGTTGGGGCCGAATGAATGCAGCGCTAGCTGGGCTTTCGCTAGGGTGTTGGCGGGTTGAGTGGCGCGGCTCAAAATAGGGTCGGCGATGGGTTTTATTGTCTCGGGTGTCGGGTGGGCGATCGCCGAAATCACCAGATAAGCAATGTCAGCTCCCGGCACCTGCTGCGCGGCCAGCTCAGCCAGCTTGCTTAGATAGCTACGTTGGAGCGCTACCATCCCTTTCAGATTGCGCCTGGCGTGCTGCTGGATAATCAGATAAATAGCTTTGACAATCTCAACCTGTTCGGCAGGCGAACTTGAACCCAGCAACTGCTCCCACTGGGGCACCGCTTTCTCCTGATTGAGCTTAATCTTTTGGCTGCTGCTGGGCTGATCCTCAGCCGCCTCCAGGAAAATGGTGAAGGCTTTGATAGGGGGCGTCTGTTTTTGGTCGCGAACGAACTGTTCCATCACACTGTAGTTTTGGAAAGTGAGAGCCTCGACCCAAGCTGGAATCTCTACTTCAGTATCGACGCCAACATCGCCAAAATGCTTGCCAAACTTGCGTCGGATGTCTTTGACTGCGTCCGGCTCATCTTCTAGCAGCTCCAACAGCGTTGAGTACACTTCACGAAACTGACAGCCCGCCTCTAGTGCCTGAGTCAGCAGCGGTATAGCGGCCTGTAGCTGATCTTTAGAAAAGAGCTGAAGCCCCTTACGCCCGATCACATCCGGGTGTTTGGGAGCCAACCGTTCTGCTTTTTCAACGGAGCGCTGAGCGTCTTTACGATGCCCTAAAGACATTTGGCAGTCAGCCAGCCAGCAGTTTAGCTTTGCCAAAGTAGGGTTTAGCCGGCTCTCAGGCCAGGTCTGGGGGTGTTGGCTGGCCTCTTTCTGCACCCAGCTCACGACCTGGTTGAGCACGCGCTGGGCCTGCCTGTGGTCTCCGATAGCTTTTAAGGCCTTGTAAAGATTGAGCGCTAGCTTAGGATCAAAAGGCTCATTGACGATTTCACCCCAAAACGCTGCCGTGCAGCCTAGCTCCTGCTCTTGGCCTGCCTGATTGCCAGCCATCAGCATCAGCGGACGATGTAGATCTTTGAGAGCAGGGTATGCCGATGTGATCTCATCGGTAAAGTCGAGGGCTAAGTGGGCGGCATCGTGAAAATTTTCGGCGCGAACCAGATGTAGAAATTCTAAAACCCACACAGCATTTTGCTCTGGCAGGCCAGGGTTGTCTATGTCGAAGAACTCAGACGGGGCGCGGTCGGTATGGGCGATCTGAACCAGGGTCAGCTGCTGCAAAGCCGGATGTTTAGCTACCCTGGGCCGAAATATACTCACGCCAAAAGGAGGGCTGACCAGGGATAGATCCTGCTCGGCTTGCGACCAGCTGCCTGCGCGCTGGTGGGCATAGGCCTGCCATGTCGTCAGGCTATCGCCTGGGCTGGCCGGCCTACCCATCTTTTTGAAGTGAGGTAGCGCTGCTTTGGGCTCCCCGGCTGTCAGAGCGATCGCCCCTCTGGCCCAGTGGAGATGAGGAGCATAAAAGCGCTTAGCTTCAGATTTAACTAGCTTTTTGACAGTGTCGTCTTTGTCATTGAGAAAAAGCAGCTTCAGATAGCAGCCGCCGAGATCTTTAGGCAGCGTTTTATCGTCAAAGGCACTCTGGAATAGTTCGAGGGCGGCAGTAGACTTTTGCTGCCAGAGGAGGCTCTTGGCCAACCAGTAGTAGGTGTCATCGTACAGCCCCAGGGAGAGCGCCTTTTGCAGAGAGGTCTCAGCTTGAGCGTATTTAGCCTGCTCAAATTCTTGCTTGCCCTGTAGCAGCCAGATATCAGCCTCAGTGATGGTTAGCTGCTGATCGGGATCTCGCTTTAGGCCTTGCTGTAGTTTTCGAATGGCTGTAGAGTACTTTGCCTGCGTAACTAAGTCTTGAACTTGCTCTTCTAGCGTTGGCCCAGGAGAGGTCAGCTGTTTCAACTGTTGCCGAATGCCTTTGCGCTTGGCCAAGGTTTAACCTCCTTATACTGCCTTCTCTGCACTCTCTTATGATGTTAGCTTACTTGATTTTACCTAGTACTTCGAGTGTTGTAACGGCCTTTTAAGAAGACTGTTTTGCGGCTTGCAAGAAAGTTTCTACTTGGCCAGCAGTCGGCATGGCTGACTGTGCGCCGGATTGAGTCACCGCCAGGGCCGCGACAGCACTGGCATAGCGAATAGCTGATTCGAGCAGGGGGCGATCGCCCCAGTTTTGCCGTTGCCTATCCAGCTGGCAAAGGGCCGCTGCGAGACCACCATTAAAGGCATCCCCAGCCGCTACGGTATCAACAACCTGAACGGGGAAGGCAGAGACCGCAAAGCTGCCGCTAGCCGTGGCACAGACAGCCCCGAGTGCGCCCAGTTTGATAATCACTGCCGCTATGCCTTGCTGTTGCAAAGTTTCAGCAGCAGCGATCGCCCCCTCCACATCCACCATCTCTTTCCCTGTCAGCACTTCGGCCTCAGTCTGATTCGGCGTCAAAATAGAAATATGCTGACAAAAATCTGCTGACAGCGGGCCTTGGGCCGGAGCCGGATCGACCATTACTATTAGCCCGGCCAGATCAGCTAGCGCTGCCGCTTTTTCGACGATGGGCAGCGGAATTTCAAACTGTAGCAGCAGCACCTTGGCCTGGTCAAAATAGGGTGTTAGCCGGTCTAGATCGGCTTCATTTACTTCGCTATTGGCACCGGCTGTGACGATGATTTGGTTGTTATCGGGCGAGACAGCAATCAGAGCAGTGCCCGAAGGTAGCTCGCCAGTGGCCACAGCGTGCGTGTCGATGTTTTCGTCTTGGAGGTGATCGCGCAAAACCTCACCAAAGCCATCCCGCCCGACCCGGCCTACCATCGCCGTTTCTGCGCCTAGCCGCGCCGCTGCCACTGCCTGGTTTGCACCTTTTCCTCCCGGTACCGTAGCAAAGCCTTTACCCAGAAGTGTCTCACCCGGCAGGGGCAACCGAGATACCTGCGCGACCAGATCCATATTCAGGCTGCCCAGCACTATTACATCCACAGGCACATCCACAGGTTTAAGAAGCCTTTTTGTCTAAACGCCTTCATTGGGCAGGCTTTCCCCGCCCTCAGAATTTTCTGGGTCATGTAAGTCCAGAGGGGGCCGATCAGAACTCCAAGCCCACCACACTGAGTCACATTCGCACTGGTAAAACTCCTGCCATTTGCGCTTGCGACCATCGGTAAAAACCGGTGCTCGGCGGTTGAGCCAGACCTGCTTGGCCTCCCTGCTGCCTGCCCCACATTTCGGACAGCCAAACGGCTGGGCGTGAACGGCATCTTTTGTCCAGGTGGGCGGAAACGGCGAGAATGCGTCCATAGGTTCCGGCCTGCTCCAAGGCGTAATGACAGTGACTACATTATGGCGCTTCTATCGCTGTGAAGATCGGATCTCAAACTGGCCAACTCAGGCAAGCCTTTGGAATCTTTGTCAGCAAACTTTACAAACTTTCAGGTTTGAAGCGATCGCCGCTAAGAAACTATAGTGATCTTAAAGCAAACACTACAGACGGTAGCGCTCCTGTGAAAGCCATCTCTCTGCTCGGTTCAACGGGGTCTATCGGCACCCAAACGCTCGATATCGTTGAGCACTATCCTGACCAGTTTCGGCTGGTCGGCATTGCTGCCGGTAGCAACGTAGATCTGCTGGCTCAGCAGGTGATGCAGTTTAAGCCTGAGATAGTCGCTCTCTGTGATGAGCGTAAACTGCCCGAATTAAAAGCGGCCATTGCCACCTTAGATCCGCAGCCAATCGTTGTAGCGGGTGAAGCAGGCGTTGTTGAAGTTGCCCGCTATGGCGACGCAGAAGCTGTTGTGACAGGTATTGTTGGCTGCGCCGGGCTGCTGCCGACCATTGCCGCTATCGAAGCGGGTAAAGATATTGCCCTCGCCAACAAAGAGACGCTAATTGCTGGCGGGCCGGTTGTTCTCCCTTTAGCTGAAAAGCACGGCGTCAAGCTGCTGCCTGCCGATTCTGAGCACTCGGCTATCTTTCAGTGTTTGCAAGGCGTGCCCAAAGCGGGTCTGAGGAGAATTTTGCTGACTGCCTCAGGCGGCGCATTTCGCGACTGGCCGACTGAAGATTTGCCCAAGGTGAAGATGGCCGATGCCATCAAGCATCCCAACTGGTCGATGGGCCGAAAGATTACCGTAGATTCGGCTACGCTGATGAACAAGGGGCTAGAGGTGATTGAAGCGCACTATCTCTTTGGCATGGACTACGACAATATTGATATTGTGATTCATCCTCAAAGTATTATTCACTCTTTGATTGAACTGCAAGATACTTCGATGCTAGCGCAGCTAGGCTGGCCCGATATGCGGTTACCGCTACTCTACGCGCTCTCCTGGCCGGATCGTATCTATACCGATTGGGAACCGCTGGATCTAGTCAAGTCGGGCGATCTGACCTTCCGCGATCCCGATCACGACAAATATCCCTGCATGGATTTGGCCTATGCCGCAGGTCGGGCCGGGGGCACGATGACCGCAGTGCTCAACGCGGCAAATGAACAGGCGGTGGCGCTGTTTTTAGAGGAGAAAATTCACTACCTTGAGATTTCTCAGGTGATTGAAAAAGTGTGCGATCGCCACCGCACCGACCTCAACCC
>JBBSNR010000167.1:0-6519 GCA_038260635.1 Phormidesmidales cyanobacterium | reverse complement strand
GACGGTCTGACCCGGCAGGCCAATGACGCGCTTGATAAAGGCCTGACTGGGCAGATAGCCATATTCCTGAAGCTGAGGGGGCGGCTCAAAGACAACGATGTCGCCTGGCTGAGGGCTATGCAGACGGTAAGAGACTTTTTCAACGAGCAGGCGATCGCCCACTGCCAATGTCGGCACCATCGAAGGGGAGGGAATGTAGCGCGGCTCGGCGATGAAGATGCGGACAAAGGCGGCGATGATGAGGGCGATCGCCACCAGTTTGGCATTGTCTATCACCCACTTTCGCCAGCCGCTTTCAGCCTTAGCCGCCTTTGCAAGATCGGCTGAGGGCTGCTCTAAATCGTCATCTGGACTCTTGATGCTATCTTCGACCGTCATCTTTTTAACACTGGGCGTATCTAGCTGTTTGCCGCTGCTACGGAAGGCTATCAGTGACCATATCATTGTTCGGGGTGGTGTTATTTCTAGCGTCGGGCTGGGCGTTGGGCTGGGCAGCGATCGCCGCTCGCGCATTCCGTCTCATCATCGGTGGCTTAATCCGTCTGAGCGCTGAGGCCGGAAATCGTCGATCCCACTCGGCCTCTGTCAGATTAGCTAGATCTGTCAGCGTCGGAGCCACATTGTCAGAATAGGGGTGAAAGGCGGCTTCGTCAGTCTCCTGGGCGAATCGCTGATTCCAGGGGCACACGTCCTGGCAGATATCGCAGCCCGCGACCCAGTTTTGCAGATGAGCAGCGATTTCTACAGGCAGCTGTTCATCTCGGTTCTCAATGGTGTGATAAGCAATGCAGCGGTTAGCATCGACCACGCCCGGAGCCCGGATCGCCTCAGTGGGGCAGGCCGCCATGCAGCGAGTGCAGGTGCCACAGTGAGCGGTGTGGGGCTGATCGGCTACCAGCGTTAAGTTAGTAATAATCTCACCTAAAAATACCCAAGAGCCATAGCGCCGGGTGATCACATTGCCATTTTTAGCAATCCAGCCTAGCCCCGCCTGCTGCGCCCAAAATTTATCTTGCACCGGGCCAGTATCAGCGTAGAGCCGCGCCTCTATATCCGCATCTTGAGCCCGCAGCCACTCGCAGAGCAGCTTCAGCTTTTTGGTCAGCACGCGGTGATAGTCTCGGCCCCAGCCATAGCGGGAGATTTTGGCGTACTGTTCTCCGGCGGGGCGCTGGTGATCCGTATAGTAATTTAGCGCTACGCAGATAATCGACTTGGCCGCTGGCATGATCTGCCGAATATCCTGCCGGTTGGCGCTCTCCATCCAGCCCATGTCGGCCTGAAAGCCCTGCGCTAGCCATTTCTGGAGGGCAGCAGTAGCGGCTAGCTCTGCTGAATCGGGTATAGCAGGGATAGTCGCGATGCCGACCTGATGGAAGCCCAGGGCGATCGCCTGCTGTTTAATCGTCTCACTGTCTACCCTATCTGCCATCACTTTGACCCTTCAGCCACCTTACACAGGCACAGACCGACCCATCACCACTCGTTTTTCAGCGGCAAAGCCATAGCGAGCCTCGTGCCGCACAATGGCCCTGATTTCTATAGACCAGCGATCAGCAGGCAGCACCTCAAATCCCAACCGCCGATAAAAAGGAATATTCCAGGGGACTTTGCGAAACGTCGTCAGCATAACTTGCTCAAACCCCCGAGCCTGTGCGCCCTCGCAGCAAGCCTCTACCAGCGCCGAGCCAATACCCTGGCGGACATAGTCTGGATGGACGTCCAGCTCCACTATAAAGCAGCTTTTTAGCAAAAATTTGACCACGATGAATCCCACTGGCTGGCCTGCGGCCACCGCCACCCACAGTCGCTGCTCAGCTTGAGCCTTGAGCAAAAATCTGGGTGTTGTGAGTTCTTTTAGTAGATCAGCAGAAATCTCCAACCAATCCAGGTAAGGCACAAACTGCTCAGCGGCAGCACGCTCTATTTCGGGCAAAAAGGCGACATCGCGTTCTTCAGCCAGGCGAATTCTGTAATGCATCAAGCCACGGTGATCTCAACGTCGCACAGGACAATATTATCGCCTCTCGCCTGGCATACAGCCTAACGAACAGTCTGTGTTTCTCAGATTGTCATTTTGCAGGGCGGTCAGCTCTGCCAAGAGCTGTTTGATCAGCAGCTGAATGCTGTCTAAAAAGCGCTTGGCTCCGTTTCTATGCGCTGCCTGCGGTTAAACAAAGAGAGAAAAGAGCGCTTAGCTAAAACAAAGATAGACAGCCCCTCTCTGAATTCGCCCTTGATCTGATAGATCACGCGCTCATATTGCGCCATCAGCCGGTCTACCAAAGAATCTATAGCAGGTTGGCGGCGCGGGCGGCGAGGTCAGAGCGTTCGCCCTGGTAGAGCGTGATGTGTCCGGCTAGGGGTTCATGGCGGAATCGTTCGATCACGTAGGTGAGGCCGTTGCTGGCAGCATCGACGTAGGGGTTGTCGATTTGAGCAGTGTCGCCCGTGAGGATAATTTTGGTACCTTCTCCGGCTCTCGTCAAAATGGTTTTGACTTCGTGAGGAGTGAGGTTTTGGGCTTCGTCAATTACAAAAAACTGCTTGGGAATGGTGCGCCCCCGAATGTAGGTGAGCGCCTCAATTTGTAAAAGGCCCATTTCTAAGAGCTCTTCATGGCCGCGTCGCCAGTGCTCGGGCTTATCGGTACTGTCTTGCGTGTTGAAAATCAGGTCGAAGTTGTCGTAGAGGGGCTGCATCCAGGGCGTGAGCTTTTCGGTCATATCGCCGGGCAGGTAGCCGATGTCTTTGCCCATCGGGACGACCGGGCGGGAAATTAGCAGGCGAGTGTAGCGCTTTTCTTCGGTGACTTTGTACAGGCCAGCGGCGATCGCCAGCAGCGTTTTTCCCGTACCGGCCTTACCTACCAGCGTCACCAGCGGTATCTCATCATTCAGCAGCAAAGAGAGAGCAAAGCGCTGCTCGCGGTTGCGAGCGTGGATGCGAGAAATGCCGCTGTAGGGCAGTTTAGTCAGCGGTACGAGCTGGCCATCGGCCTGTAAAATTGCTAGCGCCGTATGTGACGGGTTGTTGACATCAATCAGGGTCAGCGCCTGATTGGGGAAAAATTTGTCCTTGATTTGGGAGAAGTCTGCTATCGGTACGCCGCCAGACTGAAACAGCGCATTCATTTGCTCAGCGCTCACCAGCATTTCGCCCATGCCAGTGTAGAGATCGTCTACGTCTATTTTGTCAGTTTCGTAGTCTTCGGCAGTCAGCCCCAGCGTATCGGCTTTGATGCGCATGTTGGTGTCTTTGCTCACCATCACCACCGGGCAGGCACAGCGCTGCTTCACCTCTAGGGCCACCGCTAAAATGGCGTGATCGCCGCCATCGCCTGTCAGCTCGGCAGGCAGATTATCGAGTGTCTCCCGGTGGCACAGCGTCACCCGGACTCGCCCGCCGCTCTCCAGCTGAATGCCCTCGGTTAAGCTACCTTTGCGCCTGAGTCCGTCTAGCATCCGGGACGTTTGCCGGGCGTTGCGGCCCATTTCTTCTGGTCGCTTCTTAAATCGATCTAGCTCTTCGATGACGGTCATAGGCAGGACCACCTCGTTATCCTCAAACCTCAGCAGCGCATTCGGGTCATGCAGCAGGACGTTGGTATCGAGGACGTAGCATTTTTTCATAGGGCCGATTGGCTATGTAATGAGCGATGTGGCTAGCTAGAGGTGATGGGTGGCATCTCGCTCGGGCACAGGATCATAGCCACCGGGATGGAAGGGATGGCAGCGGGTGATGCGACGAACCGCAAGCCAACTGCCCTGTAGCGGTCCAAACCGCTCAATAGCTTCCATAGCATAGCAGGAGCAAGTCGGCTGAAACCGGCAGACCGGGGGAAACAGCGGCGATATCAGCTGGCGATAGCCTTTAATCAGCAGCAGTAAGGCGACTTTCATGGCGGTTTCTAGCAGGCGTGCCCTTCTAATTTAACAGGCTAACTTAACCGGCTGCTTTGGGCGTTTGGCAGTGGGTTAGACTGGATAGCTACACTGGTCATAGAGCGCTACGCGAGTATGTAAAAGCGCTGCACAAGTATTTGGAGATGGGTTCAACCAGACATATGGAAGTTTTGCAAGGTCGCTATCTCAAACCGATTGAGTCGGGCAAAGGAAAGCTCAAGGGGTTGCAGCTAGAGACGGATGAAGGGGTGCAAACGGTGTATTTGCCGAAGTCGCTGCGGGCGATCGCACAGCAAGAGCTAACGCTAGGCAAGCCCCTCCGCATTTGGGTAGAGATAGACGGCAAATCCAAAAAACAGAAGCGGCTGGCGCTACAGCTGATTCCACTCACGCCCCAAGCCACCGTTCAGGTAGCCGAACGCCCCGAACGCCCCAAAAAAGCCAACCAGCTAAAAGTTAAACAGACAAAAGCCAAGGCCGCCAAAGCCCCGCTAACAGTGCAGCTCTGTCAGAAAAAGAACTGTTGCCAGCGCGGCGGCGATCATCTCTGGCAAGACTTTGAAAAGCGCAGTGCCGACCAGCACAGCTTTAGTCTAGAGGCCGTAGGCTGCTTGGGTGGCTGCAAGCGCGGCCCTAACATTCGGCTGCTGCCAGACAACGTTAAGTATCGCCACGTTCAGCCTGAAGACGTTAACGAGATTTTGCAGCGTCACGGCGCATAGTGCTTTTAAGGTCTTTTCTTTGCCTTAATGAGTTCATAAACTAAGCGGCTCCATAGCTTTATAAACTGATTAAGCCTGGTAGCCATCGGTGAAGCTTTCATGCGGATGAGTGTGCGTAAAGCTGTATATCTAATAGAGTTATGTAACTATATATTTTGATAGATGCCAAGGGCGCTTGGGCTTACTAGGTGAGACCACCAGGCAGTGGCTTTTTTGTCAAAAATCAGGGGTATGGCGACGGTTCTTCAGATTGGTCAGATGGGGCTAGACGCGCCCGCACTTATTGCTAAGCTCAGGCAGTATCAGCTCATGCCTAAGCTGGTGCAGGAGATAGTTATTGACGCCGCGATCGCCCCTCTTGAGTGCGAGCCGCAGATAGCGTTGCAGGCTTTTTGTGCCAAGCGTGGCCTATTTTCTAATGAGCAGCAGCAGGCCTGGTGCGAGCAGCAGCAGCAAACTCCCGAGCAAATGACGCTGGCCGCCATTAAAGAATATAAGCTGCTGAAGTTCCAGGAGGAAACCTGGGGCACTCAGATCGAGTCGTACTTTTTGCAGCGCAAAGCCCAGCTAGACCAGGTGCGCTACTCCCTAATTCGCACCAAAGATGCGAGCCTGGCCCAGGAAATTTACTTTAGAATTCATGACGACGGCGCGGCCTTTTCTGAGCTAGCTAGCCAGTATTCCGAAGGGCAAGAGGCCAAAACCGGCGGTCTGATTGGCCCGGTAGAGCTAAATGTGCCTCACCCCATCCTGGGGAGAATGCTGATGATCAGCCAGCCCGGTCAGCTTTGGGCACCCACACAAATTGGCGAATGGCTGGTCATTGCCCGGCACGAGCAGCTGATTCCAGCTCAGTTTGACCAGGCGATGCGCCAGCGGCTGCTGAGTGAGCGGTTTCAGACATGGCTACAGCAGCAGCTACAAGACACCCCAGTCACAGAGCCCAGCGAGAGTATCCCACCAAACAGCCCAGCGCTGACTGGTGAAGAATTGACTGCTTACTGACTTGTTTCCACGACTCTCCACTGCGCTCCATTGCCCTCTGTTCTCGTTCACTTATGACCTATACCAAAGTCTCACTTGAACAAAGCCTGGGGGCAACTTTCCCCTTTGATCAGCTGCCGGTCGCGACCTTAGAGACGCTGGCTAGCAGTGGCCAAATGCTGCGCTATCGTATTGGTCAGCCGATCCTGCGACAGGAGCTAATGCCCCATCAGCTGGTAGTCATTTTAGAAGGGCAGGGCAGGTTGCTGGGCGCTGACCCCTACCAGAAAACGCCGATGACGCTGACGCTATTGCAGCCGGGCGCGGTTTTAGGATTGGCCGGTTTGGTGCGGGGAGTGCCTTGTGAACAGGCGATCGCCTCCTCGGAAGTGATTGCCGTGGCGCTGCCGATCATCACCATTCGGCAGCTGATGGGTGAACACAGAAAATTTGCTCAGGCGATCGCCAGTCCCTGCTACCTCGCAGAAGTATTCGACCTGATCGCTCAGTATTTTAAGACACAGGCCCGCAGCGTTGGCGATCTCGCCAAGACTGCTCAGCGGCTGCAAACAGAGGCGATCGCTTCCACTGTCAGCGCCGGGCCGATCAAGCTCTCCGACCCCGACCCCAATCACCTGTGGTTTATCAGCTCCGAGAGCATCTCTAGCCATCCTGCCGGTAGCTGGCTGCTGCCCGAGATGCTAGATGGCCGCGTCACCTGCCAGCGCCCTACCCGGCTGGTGGGTATAGACATGCGCCAGCTGGCTACTCAGCCTACAGAGTCCGGTGGGGGAGCGATCGCGCCAGCCCCAGCCGATGCCGATACAGATCCTGCCGACGGGCAAAACGGCCACGCGCCGGTTCCCGCTAGCGATCGCCGCCCGATTAACGATAGCGGTATGCCGGTT
>JBBSNR010000166.1:0-6524 GCA_038260635.1 Phormidesmidales cyanobacterium | reverse complement strand
TAACAGGTTAGCTTTACTGGAGGAGAACTGTTCAACAATTCGGAGATCCAACTGTGACTGGAGTTCTCATGCGAGCTGACGCTTCAACGGATGTCTCAACAGACTTGGAGGCTTATGTTCGTGCGGCAGGGCGAGATGAGCTAGTTAAACAGGTGCGTGCCAAGATTGACGAGTTGGGCGTTCAATACATTTACTATCAGTTTATCTCTATCACCGGCAAAATTGTGGGCAAAGGGGTGCCTGCTGACCATTGGGAAACCATGGCAGAGGGGGGCATTCAGCTGGTGTATGGAGCGACAGTAAACCTGGCGATCAACCGTCAGCAGCAGTATTTGGGCTACGGCCCAGAGTCGGCTGAGCTGGTGGCGATTCCCGACCCCGATACTTTTTGTCAACTGCCGTGGGATAAGCGAGTTGCCCGCGTCTACTGCGTGTGTTTTCGCAATCGTGAAGAGGAAGACAATCCAGGCGCTTTTCTCACCTCGGACTGTCGCGGCAATCTGATGCGCATTCACGCGGCGTTTCAGCAAAAGCATGGCTTGCAGCTGCGTCACGGCTGCGAACCGGAGATGATGTGGCTCAAAAAAGGGCCAGATGGTAAGCCTGACGGGGGCGTTACGAAACCGAACTGCTATCACATCGATCAGTTTGAAGAGTTGCGGCCTGTCTTTCTGCGAGTGATTGAGTACAGTCGGGCGATGGGCCTCGATATGATTCAGGGCGACCATGAGGATGCGCCGGGTCAGCTAGAGCTGAACTTTATGTATGACGATGCGTTGAGGACGTGCGATCGCCTCACCACCTACCGTCAAATCTGCGCCCAGGTCGCCCGCGAATTCAACCTGATCGCCTGCTTCATGTCCAAACCCTTCCTCGGCGTGTCGGCCTCCGGCTGTCATCACAATCTCTCTTTGTGGAAAGGCGGCGACACCACCGTCAAATCGTTTGGCATGGAAAGTCTGCCCGGTTTAGAAGGCAACTACACGTACCACAAAGGCGGCGAAAATACCTTTATGCCGATAAAAGGAGATTCTCCCAGAAAGCCAGGGCCAGTCGGACTTAACTGCATTGGCGGCGTGATCGAACACTTGGGCGCACTTACCGCCGTCGGTTGTTCGACCGTGAACTCCTACCGTCGCCTGTGGGACGCTGGCTTTTGGGCACCGGTTTACTCCGACTGGGGCTATCAAAACCGGACTTGCGGCCTGAGAGTTTCTGCGCCCGGTCGATTTGAATATCGCGCTGTCGATTCGATGGTCAATCCTTATTTAATGGCAGGGGCGATGCTCAAAGCCTTTGACGACGGCCTCAGCCGCGATCTCGATCCGGGCGAGCCGGAGCAGCGCAACATCTATGAAGCGATGGAAGCCGGTAAGGAAGTGAAAAAGCTGCCAATGTCGCTGGGTGAGGCATTGGACCGGCTAGCTGATGACGACGTGATTCAGTCGGCGATGCCCGGAGAAATGTATCGGCTGTTCGACGAATACAAGCGCGATGAATGGATCCGGTTTTTGGCAACCACCAGTAACTGGGATGCTGAAAACTACATGAACTGCCTACCTTAAGCGAGGTTTCTCCTATGTCTGTTGTTGGCACGCTAGAGAGTCTGTGGCGATACCCTGTGAAGAGTATGCGCGGGGAAGAACTCGATGAAGTTTTTGTGACTTTTGGCGGGGTGATGGGCGATCGCCTCTACAGCCTCACCACCGACAGCGGCAACCCTGGTTTCCCCTGGCACACCGCCCGAGATCAGGAATCGCTTTTACTGTACAAACCTCAATACAAGCAAGGAAGCACTACCCTCAAGCCCAAGAATCTTGACGCCGCTCAGAGCATGGCACCCGGCATAAATCCGCTGTACCCGGAGATTGAAGCCTTTGCGATAGAAGTAGAAACCCCTGAAGGCGAAACCTATCCCCTCGACGAATCATTCCTGGCGCACATCAAGGCTTTGACCGACGACCAAACCCTCAAATTGCGCTTTACGCAAAAGAGCCAATACGACTGTAGGCCGCTTTCCCTATTTTCTTTGCAGCTACAGGACTCGCTCACAGAGAAGTTAGCGATAGAAGTTGACAAGCGCCGATTTCGTGCAAACTTTTATGTAAATTGGCACGACGATAAGCCGCCTCTGTACGAAAATGACCTCATCGGCAAGCGCCTGAAAATTGGCGACAGGCTAGAGATTACCGTGCTAGAGCGCGACCCCAGGTGCAAAATGATCACGCTCGATCCAGACACTTCGGAGGCAAATCCTGCCATCATCAAACACATCTCTCGCACCCATGAAGGCTACGCCGGGGTATATGGCGCTGTCCTCGTCGAAGGCATTGTCAAAGCAGGCGACGCGATTGAGCTTTTAGACTGACGCAAACTCCATTCAGCCCAAAAGGAAAGGTAACCCGATGAAAAAACTGCTCACAACCCTGATGCTCTCTCTCGGCGAAGTTCTCGATTGGCTAGCGACCGATCCTACCGTCAAAGCAGTAATGCCCAGAGAAATGTACTGCCTGACTGAGCAGTCTCAGCGCGATGAGTAAGCTGGCTACGCCACTTTGAGGAAAAAATAATGGCGGCAGTAGCAGCAGACCCATCTAGTAAAGAGACGCCCCTCTTATTCAAGGCGCTAACCTGGCGTGAGTTTAAAGCCGTTGAGCAACTGCTCGATCAGCCGGGATATCGGCTTTCTTACCTAGATGGCACGCTGGAGATCTTGCAAATGCCGGGAGAACCGCATGAGACCGCCAAAAAGCGAATCGCGGCGCTTTTGGAACTTTACCTGCTGTCAGCCGGATTTGATTTTACCCCGACAGGCTCTATGACGCTGGAGAGTGAGGCGGGCAGAGTAAAAAGAGAAGCTGACGAGTCTTACAAGCTAAGCGTTAACAGTATTCGTCCCGACATTGTCATAGAAGTTACCGTCTCTAGCGGTGGCATCAACAAGCTAGAAGCCTACAAGCGGCTTAAGATTGCTGAGGTCTGGTTTTGGGAAGATGGGGTGCTTGAGCTATATCATTTGCGCGCTGGTGAAGCCTCTGCTGCGGAGAATGGTGTCAGTCAGCCCTACTACGAGAAAATCACTGCCAGCGAAGAAGTCAAAGGTATTGATTTAGCATTGCTATCGCGCTGCATTTTGATGGTTAATCATGTTGAAGCCTTGAAAGCTTTTCAAATGGGCAGCAGTAGCTAGCCTATGAAGATTTTAGAACTCGAAGTCGTAGCGCTCGTGAAAGGCGTAGTCAAAGTTTGTCCGCTGAAAATGCCATTTGCCAAAAATCTTTTTCGAGCCGGGCGACCTCTAAAAACGCCTGTTCGGCCTGTGTCTGCGCTGCGCTGCTAGCAGAACTGAGGGCGCTGTCGGCCTGCTTCTCCAGCATTTTCACATAGTCGGTAAAGCCAGGATTTCCCCAGCGGTCAGCAAACTCCGCGTAGGGCTCTGCCATCGGACTGTGACACTGCCAGCCCTGATTGTAGGCTAGCTCAATTGCCCAAAAAGCAGTCGCTTGTACCGCGTAAGACTGACTAGCCAGGGCGCTCATAAACTGACGGTAAGACTCACAGGTGGGCTGGGGTGAAGTGGATAGTGTGAGGGAGCGATCGCTTGCCTTAGCTTCAAACCAGAGCAGCTCGTCTTTCAGCGCCTCTAACCCGCTGAGCAGCGTGACAAAATGCGCGGTCGGTGCAACTGATAACAGGCGCGCCGCCATCCGGGTAAATTCGATCACAAATAGATAGTCTTGCACCAGCCAAGTATTGAACTGATGGGAGGCAATGGTGCCCTGCTGACATTTTTGCAAGAAGGGGTGAATGGTGGCTGATTGCCATTCTTCGGAGTGGACCGACAGCAGAGAACCGCAGGTGAGATGGGGGTTTGTCATAAACCAAACAGATACTGTAAGGGCATGATGACATGCTTTCTATAACAAGGGAAAAAGCCAGCAAAATTTTCCGGCTATTCAAGCTGTGGTTAAGCAGATCATATGCCGCTTAACTGCGAAGCCGTGCTGGTAGTCCTAAACCCTCTCTTTTCAAGATAAAGAAGAAAGGCTGCTGCGATTCTTTGTAGTCCATCAGGCCAAGTAGGGTATTTTCATCGACTCTTCTGAATACGTCGTGGATGGGCAGATGGTCATAAATCATGGTGGCGCTAATTTTACCTCGGTGCTCCATCATTCGTAGCCGCGCCTGACTCTTTTCTGTCTTTAGCAGCGGGTTGAACAGGGTGAATACAGACTTAGCCGCGTCGTTTTGAGGAATGGGTAGGCTCAAAGCCATTTTCATCATCTGCGGGTTGGGCGAAATTTTGAAGATTTGGCCGCTGCCATCTAAAAACAGCAGGGGATGAACGCAGTCCGGGCTGACAAATTCCTTACCGTACCAGTTTGCCACCTCCAGCAGGCCATCCATCGGGTGGTCGGTGTCGAGGCCGGAGCCCTGCCATCTGCCGAACATAAAGGCTAAATCCACCGGCTCTAGCTGGTCAAATAGCGCCAGGGCTTCTGCGGTAGTCGCTTTCTGGCTCTGTAAAATCGGGTTGGTTTTGTCTTCGGTAAGCATGGTTTTGGGAAAGGCTGGGATGAGGAAGCTACAGCATATATGGTATCTCAGTCGTCCGGGCTTCGACTACGCTCAGCCCTATCAGGGCTTTAAGCAAAAGGAAAATCACTGATTGCTCAGCAAACTATCTGGCCCCTCGTGGTGGAATGCAGGCAGACCGGGGGGAACGAGGTCATAGAAAAGCTCACTTTGTAAATACACGACGGCAATTATCTGATCATCGCGCTTCAGCACCCCCCAAGTGCTGGGCATTGTATTGTTAATCACCTGGCCCGCTAGCGGTTCTGTGATGGCCGGTAGCTCACCTACGAAAAGTTGTTCAATTATTTGAGTTTCTTGCTCGCTGGGAAAAGTGATGTAGAGTTCTGGCGCGAGCTGTAGCCTGCCATCATTACTAGAGCGGATACTGCCGCTGTTAATTCGCGCGTATTTGAAAGGCGGCTGAGCGGCCAAAACGAGAAGCGTGGCATTGGGTGACTGCGGAAAGGAAGATTTGATGGCGCTGAGGAGTTTTGACAGGTTTCCCAGCTGACCTTTCTCGGCGAGGGTATTGGTGTCGATGGCTTCTAATACCGGCGGGGTGAATAGGTTTAAAACCGCTTGCATAGAAGTATTGAGATCGGTTTGGGCCTGGGTAAATTCGGAGCGGGCTTCGCGGGCAGCCGCCTGAGCGCGAAAGTGGTCGGTGATTTGCAGTCCGCCAATGATCAGCGCGATCGCCACCAACCCAGCCACCAAACTTTGCCGCATTCGTCTTTTAATCCGCCGCGATACCGCATAGTCCGGCAGTCTGGCCCGACTCGCATTCGACTCCGCCAGCAGTGCCAAAGACAGCAACACATTCATCACAACCAGCACAAAGGTAACGATGCCGCCTGCTATGAGCAATGCCCGCACAAGCAGGCTCCAGCCATCGGGCAAAATATCCCATAGCAAGACTTCATCCATCACCCACAGCACGATGCCAAAGCAGGATAAGCTCAGCAGCACAATGGCTAAGTTAGTCACGAGTCGTAATAAAAAGCGATGATTCATCAGGATTACCTGGAGGTCATAAAGACTACAGGCAACCAGGACACCATTCCGACAGATAATTAGCAGTTAGTTTGCTGCGTGGGCAAAATAGCTGCGCTATTAAACGATCTCTCAGGTATTCTTATATCGGGCGCTAACTAGAAAAGTTTTGATGTGAGACAGTCTGGCATCTATATAAAAAAAGTAACAAAACCACATATTTCTCAAAACTTTCTGGCCTGTGCTGATGTAGATCCTCAGGAGAGGGCGAAACCTTGGCAAGAGATACTTCTAGAGACGGCTGCAAAAACCGGCTAGAGCTATTTGTTCTGACCAACTTTTCAGGACTGTGGCAGTTGATTCAACGCAGCCCCCGGCTAGCGCGCTGGCTCAACCGCTTTTTGGTTAACAATACGATTTACAAAGTAGCGACGCGGCCCTACCCTTTTAGTCTGATGACGCTGGATGAGCATATTCCAGATACCCAGATACCGAAGAAAACAGAGGCTTATTCTTCCTGGGACTCGCTGAGCGATCGCACCTACACTGGACGACATTTGCCGCCCGCCCCAGAATTTGCCCAAAGCGGCGCACTGCCCAGCCTCGAAGATCTGACAATTCTCTTTCGCAAAAGAGAAAACAAGACAATCTACGCCCCGAAGTCAACGCTGCTGTTTCCCTACTGGGCACAGTGGTTTACCGACGGTTTTTTACGCACTGACCGCAACAACCGTCTGAGAAACACCTCCAACCACCATATAGATCTGTCGCCAGTATATGGGCTCAATCGCAAAACGACCCATCTGCTCAGGGCATTCGCCGGGGGCAAGCTCAAAAGCCAGCAGATCAACGGTGAAGAGTATCCTCCCTTCTTCTACGAAAATCCTGAAGAAGGGATTGTCAAAGAAGAGTTTAAAGAGCTGTATACGCCTTTGAATGACGAAATTCGTCTG
>JBBSNR010000165.1:0-6566 GCA_038260635.1 Phormidesmidales cyanobacterium | reverse complement strand
CGCTCAAACTTAGACTTTTCTTTGCGCTTGGCCACATAGTCCGGCTGTGGGTCGGGCTGCGGTCGCTGGGGTGCGGGCGGCTGAGGCTGAGCGACGGTCATCGGTTAAGCTCCTGTTGGCGAAAGCGGCGAATATTGGCGACCATCACGGGAATGACGGCGAGCAGGAGAATGACGGCGATCGCACTGCCCCGTCCATAGTTGCGAAAGTTGAACATCTCTCGGATCATGCGGCTGGCAATCACATCGGTCTGCAAATTGCCGCCAGTCATCACAAAGACAATATCAAACACCTTTAGCACCAGCACCACAACGGTCGTGGCTACCACCGTCACCGTCGGCATAATCATCGGCACCGTAATCCGCCTAAAAATTTGAATCTCGCTGGCCCCATCTACCCGCGCCGCCTCAATCACATCGTCAGGCACACCTTTCACCGCCGACGAGAGCAGCACCATACAAAAGCCCGTTTGCAGCCAAATCATGATCACAATCAGGGCAAAATTATTAATGCCGCGATTCACCAGCCACCCCACCGGCTCAAAGCCCAGCGAAACAACAATGGCATTGAGCAAGCCGATCTGCTCAGCGCCGATGGGCCGGTAAGCGTAAATAAACCGCCAGATGACGCTGGCCCCCACGAACGAAATCGCCATCGGCAAAAAGATCAGCGACTTGGCAATAGGCTCGTAGCGCACCCTGTCAATTAACACCGCGATAATCAGCCCCAGCCCGACGCTAATGCCTGTCACCAGCACCAGCCACAGCATGTTGTTGCGAAAGGTGAGCAGCATGTCGGGGGCGGTAAAGGCAAAAATGTAGTTCTTTAACCCGACAAAATCATCTGACCTGTTGCCAAAAAAGCTTAGATAAAAGGTACGAATAGCCGGAATCACCAAATAGGCCGTCAGCAGCAGCACCGATGGGCCAATGTAAATCCAGGGCAGCACCTTTAGCCGCATCCGCTGCGGTAAAGTCTTTTCGACTAAAATATTTAGCCCATAGAAGACAGCGATGACGCCGACTGAACCAATGGCGATCGCACTCAGCGCCTTCAAAATCAACAATACGTTACTGCTCATAGCCTCTCTACTCTAAAATCCAGGCCCTAAAACCAGGCCCAAGCCCGTCTACTGCGAACCGTCTGCGACCGAACTGTCTTCGGGCCAGTAAAATTCAATCTGATCAGTTACCTCCTGCGCTGATGAACCCGCCACAAAGTTCATCATCCCCGACCAAAAAGTCCCGGTGCCAACTGCGCCGGGCATCGCATCAGAAGCATCAAACTGAACAATCTTCGCAGTCGTCAATAGCTCAGCCTGCTTACGACTAATCTCGTCCGGGTAAACGCTTAAGTCCACCTGTTTATTCGCGGAGAGAAAGCCGCCCTGCTTTGCCCAAATTTCGTGGGGCGTCGGCGTCGCTAAGTAGGCCATCAGCTGACGGGCTTCGGGCGTGTCGTTGAGCATGGAGAAGATGTCACCCGCCACCAGCAGCGCTTTGCCGTATTCTGGATTGATCACGGGCGTTGGGAAAAAGTCTACGTCTTCGCCTAAGACAACGTCCTCTGGGAAAAAGGTACTGATAAAATTGCCCTGATGGTGCATATAGCACTTGGGCGGATCGTCAAAGAGCCCTGCTACTGAATCGCCCCAGGGAATGCTCAACGCCGCCGTTTTACCACCCCAGACATAGCCGGGCGATCGCACTATCTCCGCAAAATACTCAAAGGCTTCTTGCACCTCAGGGGCGTTAAAAGGCACCTCGTGCTGCACCCACTGATCATAAAATTCTGGGCCAGCGGTATGCAGCAAAATATCTTCTACCCAGTCGGTACCCGGCCAGCCAGAGGCATTGCCGCTCTCCATACCCAAGCACCAGGGGCTTTCTCCCTCAGCAACGATCTTGTCACTGAGCGCGGTCATCTCCTCCCAGGACTCAGGAATTGAGTAGCCCTTTTCTGCAAACTGCTTGGGGTTGTACCAGACCAAACTTTTAACCGCCGAGCGATACCAGATGCCGTAGATCTGGTCGTCTACAGTCGAGAGATCGATCCAGCTTTGGGGATAGTAAGCGGCCAGCTCCTCTGGCGTCAGCACTTCGGTGACCGGTATCAGTGCCCCTTCTTCGGCGAGCGATCGCATCAGCCCCGGCTGCGGAAACATCGCAATATCGGGCGAGTCACCCGAATCTACTCGCACCGGCAGCAGCGTTGTAAAGGCATCTGTCCCTTCGTAGATAACATCGATGCCTGTTTCTTCTTCAAAGGGCTTCAGGGCCTCTTCTAGCTTGGCCTGTTGGTCACCGACGACTACACCCAATACGCTGACTGTATTTGAGCCAGTGGGTTGGCTAGTTTCTGAGGTGTCTGATTCTGAGGGCTGGCTACAGCTGGCTAGGGGGAGGGCGATCGCCAGCCCTAGCGCTAACCGCCTGACCATTCTCACAGCAGGTCTCGTAGTAAGCTTAATAAACCAAGACTGCCGTAAGAGAGAAAACATAAACCTTCAAATCTTTAGATTAAATGCCCTCATAAATGTGGGCATTAGAGAGTCTGGCACCCTTTCCAGATACCTCTTAAAGGGTACGTCTTAGAGTAGAGGGGCCACCCTACCTTTAGAAATAATTATGAAAAGGCGATATAAAACTTTACGCTCGTCCGTTGAATGCGGATTGAACTAAAAAGAGTTAACTGTCTATAGCAAAACCCATGCCAACGCCGCCTACCGCCTCACAACCCCCTTGCTGGGATCCCTGGCTTCTCCAAGAAGACGGAAATGGACAAAGCGATACCTACCGTTTGTTCTACCTCAGCGGCAGCACAGATCAAGACCCGTGGTGGCAAACCAGCTGGATTTGCGGGGCCCACTCTCAAGATATGCGCCATTGGCACCATACCGGGCCAGTGCTAGAGCCACTCGCTAACCAAGGATGGGAATCTGGGCGAATATTTGCAGGCAGCGCTTACAAAGAAAACAATACTCACTACTTATTCTATTCGGCGGCGAGCAAAAGCGAGATTTCAAAAGAGGCCATCGGTCTAGCTACTTCTACGGATGGTCAACACTGGCACCGCCTTGATCAACCCTTAGTTTCTCTTGCAGATGACTGCGACGTGTACACTGAGACCGGTATTGGCTATGCCGGAAAGTGCAACTGGGCAAACCATCTACACTGGCGAGACCCTTACATTCTCAAAGCACCGGACACTCAAAGATACTACTTATTTTTCTGCGCATCTCTCACCGGATCAGCACTCTATCAGGGCGGCGTTGGTGTGGCTGTGGCCGATCATCTCGCTGGCCCCTACCAGCTGCTGCCGCCTGTAGCGGGGCCGGGCGTAGTCGCGGCAAAAATTTCATCTGTATCGAGCTATGCTGCCGATCACTCAACAGACGCGAGTGCGCGGTGGCCCTTTTATCATTTGGAGCGACCCCAAGTTATCTATTTCCAGGGGAGATATCATTTGTTCTTTTCCTGCTTCAAAGAATTTGTCAATCCGCTTTGGTTAGAAGAGATTGGCTCTGATAACGTATCTGATTCAACTCTGTACTGGTATGTCTCAGATCAAATCACTGGCCCGTTTAAGCCAGCAGGCCCGCTGCCAGTCGTATCAGGCAGTGAGGCTACCGGGCTCTATGGCACCACGTTTTTTCCCAAGCCTTATCGAGGCAACTGGCAGCAGGCAAACCTGTTGAATGAAATCGAGATGCCGGCTTTAGGATGGTATTCAAAAAACTATCAGTTAGCCGTGAGTCAAGAGTTTGTCGCGATTTGGACGCAGTCAGGACTCAAGATTGCAGCAAACCCTGCTGTTAGCCGCTCAACAGAATGAATACGAGACGAAGATAGCGCGTTCAATGGCGTCGTAGCAGACTATTCAACACGATTTTTCACCCTCTAACCTAGCCAAATCGCTTTTATGACTAAGCGCCCCGCAGACAGACATCGCTGTCAGCGACAAACGGAAAAACTCTGTTACTTGCGGGAAAATAGCAATGCCCCTGTCGCCAGGCACTTTCTCAGGCGATCGCCATCTTGGCAGCATGGCCTGATGTCAAACTATGCAGGTATAATGCTGATGACTCCCAAATCTGAACCGCACTCTGTAGCCAGTGACCATTGAGGCGATCGCTCATAGGAAACAATGTCTCAGCTAGCGCTATTTCCCCATTCTGAAGACTCGGCTTCCCGGTTGGCTATGCCAGATTACCAGGTGCGAGAGAGCAAGCGAGCCAAGCATGTCTCAATTAAGATTTCGGTAGAAGGTGCGGTAGAAGTAGTGGTACCGCCTATGTTTGACCGGCAGCAGCTGCCCGATATTTTAGAGAAGAAGCGAGATTGGATTGTGAAGACGCGATCGCGCCTGATCAGCGATCGCGTTCAGACCTCAGCCGACTGGCAGGTCAAAAAGCCTGACACCATTGCGCTACGCTGGCGGTCAACAGCGCTAGATGACCCTCACGAACCAGGCCAAGCAGACCGTGACGATCTAGAAATTTGGTCGGTCATCTATCAGCCCGGTGCGGGCAATAAGACGCTTTGCGTTCCGTCTTTGGGCGATCGCCTCACCATTCGCGGCAACACAGAGCATTTACCCGCCTGCCAAGCCGTCTTACGAAAATGGCTAGCTCACAGGGCGCAGCGAGATTTGGCCCCCTGGCTGCGGCAGCTGGGTTTTGAGCTAAACCTGCCCTGCCGCCGAATTTCAGTACGCGGGCAAAAGACCCGCTGGGCCAGCTGCTCCAATCACAAAGACATCAGCTTGAACTATAAACTGCTATTTTTGCCCAGGCCACTGGTCCACTACGTGCTAGTGCATGAGCTATGTCACACCGTGCACATGAACCACTCCGCCCAGTTTTGGCGCTTAGTCGGCGAGAAGCAGCCCGACTACTCACACTGGCGCGACCAGCTTAAAACCGGCTGGCGCTATGTGCCACGCTGGGTAGAAACATAAGCTGTATGACTAACAAGCGACAATCTCCTCACAGTGGCTACCACTGGAGGAGACAATCCGGCAGATTTTTTGAAGGGTGGTATCTACGGCTAACGCTGCCTGCATCAGGGCAAACGTTCGCCTTTATGTACTCTATTGACGATCCGGGGGGTGGCACCGATCACAGCGGCGGCGCAGCCCAAATTTTAGGCCCCGACGAAGCCTATTACTGCCGCACATTTCCGAATGTCAACCAGTTTTGGGCCTGGCTACACCAGTTCGGCTTAGGCCACTGGCGCAGCGCAAATATTCCGGGGCCTGCTCGTCACCTCACGCCTTCAGCCTTTGAGCGCGATGTCAAAGAGGGCTATCAGGTCAGCGCCGAACACCACCAGGGCAAATTGCTAGATCCCTCTGGCACAACCAGAGCTGAGTGGCGCTACCAGATCGCTCCGGTAGCGGGTTGGGGCGCACCCCGATCCAAAGCGACCGCAGGCTGGCTTTCCTATCTACCCGTATTCGAGCCCGGATGGCAGGTCCTGATGGCCCACGGCTTAGCCTCGGGCTGGATCTATTGGCAGGGCAAGCGCTATCGCTTTGAAAATGTGCCCGCCTATGCCGAGAAAAACTGGGGCGGCGCTTTCCCGGTCAAATGGTTTTGGATACAGTGCAATGCTTTTCCCAGTGCTCCAGGGCTAAGCGTCACGGCAGCAGGCGGTGTACGCGATGTGCTCACCTGGCAGGAAGATGTTGGACTAATTGGCATTCACTACCAGGGGCAGTTTTACGAATTCTTTTCTACTAAAACAGCTTTTACCTGGGCCGTTGACCCGTGGGGCTACTGGCATTTGACAGCTAGCGACCATCGCTATCGGGTTGAGCTAACGGGCCGCGCTACGGATGCAGGAGCCTGGGTGCGGGTGCCCACCCGAGCCGGATTGCGGTGGCTGTGCCGGGATACTACGCATGGAGAGCTGCGACTACGGCTGTGGAATGGGGGCGAGGGGCAGCCGATTGTGGATGCAACCAGCTCGCTCGCTGGGTTGGAAGTAGGGGGTGGGCCTTGGTGCGATCGCTGGACAAAAGCCTGATTCCGCAGCCGAAAGACAAAGCTTAAAACCAGAGATGTCTTGCTATATTATTTGGTGTAGTTAGCTATACGAATGCGGCAGTTGCATTTTTAGAAAAGCTAACGTTTTGGGGCTGTGGCTCAGATGGATAGAGCAAGCGCCTCCTAAGCGCTAGGTCGCGCGTTCGAATCGCGCCAGTCCCGTCAATCACCTTCCTGTGGTTTCCCATCAATATCTTCCACCCAGTTTTCTAAAGCTACACCCGGATAAACGCGAAAGTCATCGAGATTGTTGGTCACTAGAGTCAGATGCAGACTTTTAGCATGGCTGGCAATCAGCTTATCTAACGCATCTCGTTGGCGCTCTGGCGCGGCGGCTCTGATTACTGCGTACGCTCTAGCGGCAGGCTGAGCAAAAGGCACTGCCGGAATCATCTTTATCAAACCGTCTAAAGCCTGACTATTCTGTTTCTGTGTGGCTTCGCTGCTCCTATGGACCCCATACTCCAGCTCTGCTAGCGTAATCGCTGAAATAACAACCTCTCCCTGACGACATTTG
>JBBSNR010000164.1:0-6579 GCA_038260635.1 Phormidesmidales cyanobacterium | reverse complement strand
CTCCAGAACCACCGCAGGGCTCTCACTACTTGAGGCTGGCGGTGGTTTTGAGGTTGGCCAGCAGGTTGAATAGGAGAACGAACAGAAGAAGAATTAACAATCATTAGAAATACCTGAATGAGATATTCCTAATGTAGTCAGTGCGCTTTAAAAGAACAAAAGCCCTAGTCGATAGGGCTCATGCAAAAAGTCGATGACAGGCAGCTATGCCAGACAGATGTCAGTTTAGCGAATACGCCACTACTGCCGCAGTACCAGCACCGGGCAATGGGCAAAGCGAATCACCCGCTCAGCAATAGAGCCCATAAAAAACCTGGATATGCCAGTGCGACCGCGAGAAGGCATCACGATTAGGTCGATTTGCTGCTTTTCTGCGTAGTCAATAATCTCAGCGGTCGGGTCGCCCATCTCAATGACGAAATTTAACCCTTCGTACTTGCTGCCCCCAAACTTCTCTGCAAACAGCTTTTCAACATTTGCTTTACGCTTTTCGTCAGTGACCGACTCCCAGACGACGCCTGGCTCTGTCGCCTCTAGCGGCCTGAGCACATGAATCACATGGACAGCAGACGATTTCTCGGCAAAAACGATCGTTTCCTCAAGCGCCTGCAAAGATTTTTCAGAAAAGTCAGTCGGAACTAATATCTTGTCTTTGGAAAATAAAACCATCAGAACACACCGTTAACTATACGAATATCGGCGAAATCAACGGGTCACAGGGAATCTGAAATCTTGAATGATTTCTAGGATGCTTCAAGCGGTGCTTTGATAGGTGTTTGCTAAACAATACCAGACTGGCACGGGTTTGGGGGTACAACCCATACAATTGTAAAGCGCTCGGCGACTATGCAGATTTTTGCCTGCTTGCTAACGCCGCTTTTTACCAGCGCTAGGATGGGTCAGTAGCACAGTCACAGGTGTGACCAAAACTAGCCGACTTACTTACGGATGAATCTGCGATGAAGCTCAATTTCAAATTTGCCGTTGTGAGCGATCTCCACATCGCCTTGCCCCAAACGATTTGGGACGCGCCTACCCGCTTTCACTTAGTAGAGGTGAGCATTCCCGCCTTTGAGCAGATTTTGACGCAGCTGATGGCCGACCCGCCCGATTTTTTACTGCTGCCCGGCGACCTAGTGCAGCACGGCGAGAGAGAAAATCATCTGTGGCTGGCCAATCGCTTAGCGCAGCTTCCTTTTCCCACTTATGTAGTGCCCGGCAATCACGATGTGGTCAGGCAGTGGAGCCCTTTACCTGAGGCGGGTTCAAGCGCGGATCGAATTTCCCTGGCTGACTTTCCCCAGATCTACCGGCAGTTTGGCTATGCAGACGGTCAGCAGCTTGACTATCAGCAGGAGATTTTGCCAAACGTGCATCTGATTGGCCTTAATTCCAATGCTTTCGACGAGGCAGGCGAGCAAATTGGGACGGGACTGATCGATGACGCGCAGCTCGACTGGCTGGATGCGCAGCTCAAGGCGCTGGCCGGAAAGTTTGTGATGGTGATGGTGCACCATAACGTGCTGGAGCATTTGCCCGGTCAGTCTCAGACAAAGCTGGGACAGCGCTATATGATTCGCAATGCGCCGCAGCTAGTGGCGAGACTACAGGCGGCCAACGTGCCGGTGGCTTTTACCGGGCATTTGCATGTGCAAGATATTGCCCAGTCGGATAATTTCTATGCGATTACAACGGGCTCTCTGGTGAGCTACCCGCACCCGTACCGGCTGATGTCGCTGACTACCGATGAGGCAGGCATACATCAACTGCGGGTAGAGTCTCGGCGGATAGAGGCGGTGCCGGAGTGGCCGACCTTGCAGCAAACGTCTAAAGACTGGATGGGTGATCGCTCTTTCCCCTTCATCTTAAAGCTGCTGACCGAGCCACCCCTTTCGCTCACTCTCCGTCAGGCCAAAACCTACGCACCTCATATCAAAGACTTTTGGGCAACAGTAGCAGCGGGCGATGCGACATTTGACTACTCGCAGCTGCCCGTCGTGGCCCAGCAGTATTTTCAGCAATACAGCGCCACCGATGCCAACGGCCAGCCGCAGCTAATTGACAATAACGCCACCCTGACGCTGAAGGCAGGGTAGCGCTGTCACCTCGCTACCTCAGGCAGACTGGGCGGTGGGAGCCTGGGCGAAGCCCTGCTGCTGAGCGAGCTGATAGAGGGCAGCGGCAGCTTCGCTAGAAATGGGCCAGAGCATCCCAGCCAGGTTACTGGTCGCCACCCCATAGCCCTGATTGGCAGCGCGGTAATACCACTGGATGGCGGCGGCCTCGTTGACCTCGACTGCGCCAAAGCCGAGCTGATACAGATTGCCCAGCAGACACTGGGCTTCAGCATCGCCCTGATGCGCCGAGGCGGTCAACAGGGGTAGCGATTCGGCATACTGCTGATTGCGAAATTCTTGGATACCAGGGACAGACATTTTCCAAAATCTCCGAGCATTTGAACGAATGAATTTGAGAGCCATAGGCGTACTGACTGGGGCGTGCTGACTGGGGCGTGCTGACTGGCTGCATAACCGCGCTAAAGGGTTCGAGCGGATTAGCCGCTGGTAGTTAGTATATAGTACAAATGTACTTAAAAGACGCTGCTGAAAATATTTGTCTTTTGGGTTTGCTGCTTACAATGGTTTCAAAGGGCGGTTGCAGGCAGTGGCTTCAGAGCGGGCTGGGCTCTGGCATGGGTTTAGACGGATTAAAGAGGGGTTTAGTAAGTGGCAGCGGATGAATCTTTGGCGGAGCGGTATCTGGCGTTAATTGATGGAATTGTGCAGCAGACGCTGAAGGGCAATGTGCGATCAAAAGAGCAGGTGCGATCGCAGCTAGAAGAAGCGGTGGAGCGCGGCACGGGAGAAATTTTTGAGCGATCGCTGTTGCGCCGCATTACCGAAACCGAAGGCCAGCTAGAAGGCTCACTCAAAGCCCCTCGCATCTTACGAGCGCTCAAAACTATCGAAGGCGAGTGGCAAAAAGGCCAGGCCGACCGACAGGCCGCCAGCGGTATTACGCGCGCTGCCGATCAGCTCCGACAGGCAGATGCTGCGGAGCGGCCCACCGTGTTTTTGGGTTTGATTGACCCCAATCAGCCGAATAGCCTCAACCGGAAGCAGCTCCAACAGCTCGCCCAGGCTCTAAACGATAAAGGCGATACAGAAGACATGGCATCCTGGCGACAGGGAATCTTAGCAGGGTTAGAAAGCTACGAACGACTGGAAGCGGATTTGGTGAGCTGGCTGTATCAACCCGCAGGCGGAGCGGTGGGATTTGGTTCGGGCGACCGGGGCGGGCCGTGGTCAGTGTGGCAAAAAGCGTCAGTCGGACTGCCCAAGCTGCTGTTTACGTCGCTGGCCCAAGGGGAAGCCGTAGAAGCGGTGACTCGGACGGCGGTAGATGCCAGTAGCTGGGTAAATTTGGCCGTCGTTCTACATTTTGTGCAGCGCAGTCTGATCACCTGGTTTGACAAGCAGCCCTACAGCGCTAAGGCCGGTAAGCAGCTTTCTTACAGCACGTCTCTCATCTTTGCAGCGATTTGGGGGCAGCTGGCGCAGGGGTTTAGAAGCAGCGGCGCGGTCTCCTATCAGGCGCTGGGTGACGGCAGCTTTCAGCTGATGCTACAGATTTTGCGGACGTTCGCCCAGAGAGATGACTTTCCGCTTTATGGCGGCGTATTTGCCTCTTTTTCAGGAGACTATTTGCAAGACACGCTGGACTACTTTAGTGAGCCGCTCAATCAGGTGGAGGGCACTCAGGAGAAGGCGCGGATTTTGACGCTGCTGGGCTATTCTAGGCAGATGCTGGGGCGAGCGGCAGAGGCGAAGCGCTTTTATCAGCAGGCGCTAGAGATCGCTCAAAAAGCGGGAGACCTGCCCTGTGAGACGGCAGATTTGTGCCACTTAGCACGCAACGCGGTGCTAGACAAAGACTATGCCGAGGGCGTCGCTACCAGTCAGCGAGCGCTGATTTTGGCCCGGCAGCGCGGCGACCGGATTGGGGAAGCGAATGCGCTGGTGAACTTGGGCTATGCGCAGGTGTTGCAGGGACGGGCCAACGATGTAGTCGATGCTGAGTTTTATGACGGGGCGATCGCCTACCTCAATCAGGGCTTAGAGCTGGCGGTCAAACAAGGAGACTTGCAGAGTCAGGCGCTGGCTTACAACAGTTTAGGGATTGCCTATGTGATGTGCGATCGCCCTCAGGCGGGTCTCGACATTTTAACCAAAGGAACAGAGGCGATTAATGCTTCTGCCAACATCTATTTGCAGGGGCTGCACTTCTTATACGTAGCCGAAGCTCATCACGGGCTGGAGCAATCTGAACAGGCGATTCTTTTTAGTGTGATCGCCATGTCCCTGCTAGCGAGCATGGGATCAGAAGAATGGCGGCAGGCAGCCGGGCTGGTCTCTATTTTGCAAGGACAGCTAGGTGAAACAGCGTTTCAAGCAATTTTGGAAAAACACCGCCGCCAGCTGATTGCCGTGATTAGCGCCGATGGCTATGATTACTTGGCTACGCTGCTGGCAAAGTATCGAGAAGAGTAAGTGTAGCGATTCAGATTGGCTGTGAGGGATCGTTCGTGAGTCACTCCAAAGCGATCGCTTTGCGGCAAAATAGAGACAACCTTCCTACGTTTCGCTATGAAATTCTTTGAAAAACCCGGTGCTGATGTCGCCGACCGCGTTCCCCCCGGACAGCATTTAGCCAAGGGGTTTCCGGTACTCACCTATGGCGATACCCCGCAAGTCAGCACAGCCGAATGGCAGTTTACTATCTCCGGCTTAGCGCAGGATAAAACATTCTCCTGGCAAGACTTCATGGCGATGCCGCAGAGCGAATTTACCGCTGACTTTCACTGCGTGACGACCTGGAGCAAGCTAGACGTGCAGTGGCGCGGGGTTAAAGTAATTGATTTCTTAAAAGAGATTGATGTAGATCCGCAGGCAGCGCATGTGATGGAGCACTGTTACGGCGGCTACACCACTAATATCTCCTTAGAAGATTTTGTGCGAGAAGAGAACTTTTTTGCGCACACTCTCTTTGACGAACCGCTGCCCGCTGAGCACGGTGGCCCAATGCGGCTGATAGTGCCTCATCTCTACGCTTGGAAGAGCGCTAAGTGGATCAACGGGCTGGAGTTTCTCAAGGAAATGGAGCTGGGCTTTTGGGAGCGCAATGGCTATCACCAGCGAGGTGAGCCGTTTGCAGAAGAGAGATACAGTATGCGATAAGCGCAGGCTAATTAGCACCCATTGGGCGGGAGCGCCGGGCCAGCGTTGATGCGATTCAGTCCTGTTAAATCTAACAGTGTGCTGCTATAGCGAACCGTTTCACGACTGACCTGACGACCCCGGCGAACTTGCAGGCGGCCCGCTGGGCCAAAGCTAGTAAAGGACTCTCCAGCGCTCCGAACGGTGGCACCGCGAAGATTTTGCACGGAGATGCCGGTTACCGTATCGCCGTTGACCTGCCCCTGCACACAGATTGCTTCTCCATCGACATAGCCAAATACGCCAGCGATGTTGTTGCCCTGTTTGCGAAAGAGAAAGGTAACGCCGCCATTCGTCAATAGTTCTTCGTTAGAGACAACAGCATTATTGGAAGATCCGCTCCAGTATCGATAGTTGCCATCTGGTAGGCTGCCAATAGTGGGCCGAGTAGCGCCCATTGGGCCAGTCGGGACGTTGGCCTGGGTAATCAGCGTGGCCATGTCGGTTTCGCCGCAGCTAGGGTCGCCGCCACAACTGTAAGCAGGAATACTGCCGGTGCCGTAGGTGAGCTGAACTGATTTGCCTGCTATGGGCTGGTTACAGATTTCGGGGTTGGCAAATTGAATGCTCATCTGCCCGTTCGGATCGACTAGCTCCACGTAGCAGCCGCGATCGCCCGCATCTAGCCTCTGCACTACCGCTACCGTCGGGGGTGCTATCACCTCCGCCTGAGTAATAAGCATCACGGTTTCACTTTCGCCGCAGTCTAAATCGCCCTGGCATGAAGCCGCTAGAATGTTATCGCTCGTGTAGGTAGGCCGGATTTGCCTACCCACTAAATCTTGCTCACAAATTTCAAAACCGGCGAATTCTGTAGAGACTTGTCCCTCATTGTCAATCAGGGTGACATAGCAAGCGCGATCGCCCGCCGTCGCATCTAAAACCGTGCCGCTAGCCGGTTGCTCAGCCTGCACAGCTTGAGACGCTAGAAGAACAGACCCCAACCCAATCAGTGCCACCGTTGGAAAGTTTCTTTTTAGAGAGAACATGATTTAGCTAAAAATAACAGTAAAATTTCAGCAGCCTAAAGCGCTTCCCAACAATGCAAATCGTTGAAAAGAGAAAAGCTCTGCAAGGATAGTGACCTATCAGAAAAGCTGCTTGATCGATATGTAATAAAAGACGTAGCGCTGACTTCCATTAGAGAAACCACCGCCGCCCAGTTCATATAGAGCGTACCATTACGCTTTCTGTCTTTATCTTAGAAGTTACTTAAAGCAACAATTAGTCATAGCCGGGACTGACTTCGCCAAATCTCATGATAAGGGCGATGGGGAGACTCTTCTAGCTGCTCTATCAGGTT
>JBBSNR010000163.1:0-6583 GCA_038260635.1 Phormidesmidales cyanobacterium | reverse complement strand
TGTGAGTGCAGTCCGTAGACAAACCAGCGAATGCCCTGATGCCCCTCTAACGGCTGAGCCAGCTGAAAAAAAACGTGGTCGTCGGCCTCAGTGTTGGGCAGTCCCTCGTAGGGGGAGTAATCGACGATTTCTAAAACTGTACCGGCTTTGACAAAGACGAGCTGATCGGGTAGATCTTTTTCTTTGAGCTGAGCCGCCTGAATGGGCAGGGCTTTGAGGAACGTATCTGCAGTAATGGCAAGCTTCACAGTGCTTAAAATTCCTTACGATGCTGAAGTCAATACGGTATCATGCCCAAAACTGGTGATCGCGCCTTGCATTGATCCCGCATTAAAAAATAAGAAATCTTAAAACGCACCCGAGTCTCCTCGCTTCAGAGAAGCAGCGCCACTTACCAGGGCAGCACCTGACCATTTGAATGCCAAAATGTGCCGGTAGTCTCCAGCGTCAGCTGGTCAATTCTAGCCAGCAGACCCTTAACTGATTCTTTGGGGTCAATGCCGCTGCTTGTGAAGTTGGTCATGCCCGTACTCACCAGCCCCGGATGCAAAATAGCAACGGCAATTCCCCGCGGCTTAAGATCTTGTGAGAGCGATTTACCCGCCATAGATACGGCAACTTTGGACATGCGATAGCCATAGGTACCGCCCGAAGTATTGTCTTCAATTGAGCCCATGCGGCTGGTCATGATAGCAACTTTGGCAGCGGGCGTCAGGTTGGGCAGCAGCGCTTGGGTGAGCCTGAGCGGGGCGATCGCATTCACTTCAAACTGTTCTCGAATACCGTCAATATTCAAATCGTCCCAGTTGGACTGCCGGTAGATGCCCGCATTATTAATCAGCACGTCTATCGGCTGGCTATCTAGCCTTTTGAGCAGCGCAGAAATCGCCTTCTCATCGCTAATATCCACACCGGCTTCTACCTGCACGCCCAAAGCATCTAGCTCAGCTGAGCTATGGCGGCACACCGCAATCACCTGATCTCCCCTGCCCTGAAGCTGTCTACAGTATTCATAGCCAATACCACGATTGGCCCCCGTCACTAAATAAGTCGCCATATTTCCCATCTCCTGTCTCCCGTCTCCCGTCTCCTGTCCCCTGTCTTCCGCATAATCAGTCTGCTGCCCCTATTCCCAGCAATCCCGTCAATCTCAAAGAATTTCCACCAGCTCCAGCTCAAAGGTCAAATCCTGTCCAGCCAGCGGATGATTGCCATCGAGAGTCACCATCTCACCGCGCATATCGGTAATCGTCACAGCCATCGACTCGCCGTCTGGCACCTGCATTTCCAGCCGCTGCCCAACGGCCAGCTCAAAGTCAGCTGGAATATTCTGCCGCTCAATCTCAGCAACCATCTCTCTCTGGTATGGGCCGTAGGCTTGATCGGCGGGAATTGTCCTCGTCACCGAGTCACCCGGACTCAGACCAGTCACCGCCTGGTCAAACCCAGGAATCACCATGCCTGAACCCAGCGTAAACTGTAAAGGCTCCCGACTTTTCGAGGAGTCAAACACTCGGCCACTGTTGAGCGTGCCTGTGTAGTGGACCTTAACGGTATCGCCTGTTTTTGCCTGAGCCATAGTGATCGGATGAAACGGTGATTAGATGAATCGGAACATGCTGTCTAGTTTAAAGAGTTTAGACGGTCTGGACCTTCAAGATCGAGCTTGCCCGCTGTGTAGGTTGCAGTCTGAAGCGCTACGTCACCCATAAATCCAAGCTTAGAGGGGCGTATCAGTGTTATGTTAATAAAGTGTATTGAATAATACCTTATTTGCAAATCAAAGGCAGCGCCTTTGCTCCCCGCCAGACTGTGCGGGCGAAACAACGCTAATTCTATTTCTTTGAAATTTTCTGTCTGGCGTATTTTCGATTTTTGCTCCGCTGTTTGGAGTGCTAGCTTCTTTGAGCGCTGACAACTTGCTAATGGCAACCCGATGTTTGTACCGGTTTGCTAGCTGTCAATTTGTTGGCTTAGGGCTTATCTGCATTTTCCCTTTTGAGACTTAAAGTCTCAGCTAACGCGCTTAAAACATTCTCTTAAGTAGAGTAGTGAGCGCTCAATATCTTTCCTTCGAACTCCAGTGTTTTATCCTCAGTCTAAAGATCACACCAAAGGCCGCTCCAAAAAACCAAGGATGCGTTCAGTCTGCATCGTTGCACTGCTAGCCGCTGTTTACGGCCTTCAGCACTTTGCTGAAAAGAATCAGTTCAGCAGTCTCAGTGCCTATGGGGTTAAGTCCTCTATAGGCCAAAGTAAGGCGAATCAGAGTCAGGTCGATTTAAACCAGTCCGACCAGCGCTTAGCGGCGGGAGATATTGTCTTTAGAGCTGACAATACCCGGCTGAATCAGATCGCAGAGCAGTTTGGTGCCAAGGTGGGTTACTCCCAAGCTGGCATAATCACAGCTGAGGATGATCAGCTGAGTGTAGTTTACGCCGCAACTGGGGGAGAGCGCGGTAGTCGGGTGGTGGAAGAACCCCTGACTGATTTTTTACAAGCAGATAAAGTTGCTCACGCTGCGGCATACCGGCTTAAAGCACCGACGCCAAAAACGCAAAGAGCGATCGCCTCTGCTACCAAAATCTGCGCTGGGCGAGCAGCTCCGTCTAGTCCGAGCTTCGAAATCTCAGCTGATAGCCAGAGCGACAGTCACACCGATAGTCAGGCAGACTGCTCCAAGAGGGTTTGGCAGGTCTATCGAGACGCTGGCATCGATGTTCTCTCTCATCAGAGAAAAAAGAGCTTCGCGCTGCCGTTTTCTGGCCGCTACATCACTTCCGATTCGCTCTCTAGCAATGCAAATCTCCAACCAGTGTACCAATTCACTCAGCTTGACCTCAGCGAGTCTAGCGACTCTAGAGCAAGCGCGTCCTTTCAGACGCAGAATGCCGAATAGATAGCCGAGACCTGTGGCGTTGGCCAATTTTCTCCGCTTAGGCGATACTCTTATGGAGGGCGTACTCCTATGGAGAGCGCCAACGCTAGAACCATTGAATAGGGCCACGCAAGCGTACGTAGGCGCAGCCTTCTCTGCGAGTGTGCACTCGTGCGCTTGCCATACTTCGTCGCTCAGAGAAGGCTGCTTTAAGTCTGTCTCTTCGGACAAATTTTTAACCTACAGCCCTTGAAAATAAAATTCGTGTGAAGTCAACGAATGTTTTGGCCACTATCGTCCTAATTTCGCCATTATGTACTGAATTAGGTTAGTGAGCCGAGCTGGTTTAAGTAAATATCTACAGTGAGCTGTCAACGCAGGGATAGGTGGAGCGCACTGGCAGCCCTGTTGGTCCCATTGAGGGCAGCCATCAAACATATGCAAATACATCTCTTTTAACCATGACTGTATTCCTATCTGATGCTGACTACCCTGCTTCTTTGTCTGGCGGTCCGCCTGTGGCCGACTGTTCTTCTATCGGTTTTTCAGTAGCGGTCTGCACGTACAATGGCGCAGAACGTGTGGGTAAGGTTTTAGAATATCTCTATGTTCAGAAAGGTACCGAGAAGTTTGGTTGGGAAATTATTGTCATCGACAATAACAGCTCCGACCAAACGAGAGCGATCATAGAGCATTACCAGTCACTGTGGAGAGGCAGCGTCCCGGTTAAATACTGCTTTGAATCTAAACAGGGGCTGGCTTTTGCTAGGCAGCGTGCCGTAGAAGAAGCCCGTGGTGAATTGATTGGGTTTCTAGACGATGACAATCTGCCCGGCCCAGAGTGGGTTGCTAAAGCCTTCTCTTTTGCTCAAAGTCAGCCCAAAGCAGGCGCTTATGGCAGCTATATTGTGGGTAAGTTTGAGACTAAACCACCTGAAAACTTTGAGCGGATTGCGGCATTTTTAGCGCTAACAGACCGAGGAGACAAAGCGCTTTTCTACCGTCCACAAAAGAAACTCTTGCCTCCTGGAGCTGGCTTGGTAGTCAAAAAACAGGCGTGGTTAGAGAATGTGCCAAAGTCGTGCTTTTTGCAGGGACGAGTGGCGGGTCATCAGCTACCCGGAGAAGACTTAGAGGCGTTGCTGTACATTCAAAGGGCGGGCTGGGAAGTTTGGTATAACCCTGAAATGACACTGCTGCACTGTATTCCAAGCTGGCGACTGACTCCAGAATACCTGCTTAAACTCTGTCAGACAATTGGGCTCAGTCGCTTTTACACTCGTATGTTAGGCGTTCAAAAGTGGTGGCTGCGCCCAGCAGCAACACTGGCCTACATGGGCAAAGATTTGTTTAAGGTGTCCCGTCACCTGATCAAGTACAGAAACAGCTTGGATAGCGATCTGATTGCTTTATGTGAGCTGAAGCTTTATTCAAGTAGCTTGATCAGTCCTTTCTATCTACTAAGGAAGCAGCTTGGGTGGTGAGCAGTCGGTTGGTCTGAAACGAGCTAAATGCCAATCGCTGTCCCACAGAATTTAGCCCGCCTGCGAGCGATAAAGAGGACTTTCCTAGAGAGTTCCTAACTCTCTCTGCGCCGTAATATTTGGTGCTGTAAGACCTGGCGCTGGACCACAGGAGAGGGATTTGAACATATCAAATTTAAACCATCACACTTTCATAGGACTAGAAAAAGGGCTTTATGGTAAGTCATTTTTTACACCAGGTTAAAAGACTTAAAAAAGACTGGACGTTTTGGTTGCCTAACCTGCTAGCATCTGCTTCGTTCGGGATTTTGGGGATTTTTAGCATTGTTTATCGAGGTGCGGGTGGCAGAGTAATCATTACTCTATTTGAGGAAAGCTTTGCTCAAAAGCGTCCTTATCAAGGAGTTTTGACTGAAGCCTCTGCGATCCTCTGGAGCCTGACAGCAGGCATATTGTGGTTCACGTTTAGCTATGTAAAGGCGAACTACCCTCCGGCCACTCGATATGTGCAAAAAAGCGTTCTCTTTTTGTGTTTGCTAGTCACCATGTTTTTGCTGGACGACAACTTTCGCATCACCTTGATGCTGAGTTTTTACCTCAAAACTCCTAAAATTCTCATCTACAGCGTTTATTTTGCTTTTTCGAGTGCCTATGTTTTGGCCTTTAGGAGGTTTATTCTTAAAACCCCTTATGTGCTGTTGGTTCTGGCAATATTCTTATTGACTATTTCTTCCTTGACAGACGTTCTGCACCCTCGGGGTCAGGGCTTGCCCGTAATGCTAGAAGACGGCACTAAGTTTATAGGCCTCTTGAACTTTCTGGTGTACTGCTGGAAAGTTAGTTTTTTGCTGATTCGCGATCGCCATTCTGCATCTTCATAGCGGATCCCGGATGCATACTCGAAGAGAAGGCTACGCCTACAGGATCCGCGAGTCACTTTTCCTGTTGTCATGTAAGGCTTCCGACCGACGTGCTGTACCTCAGCAAAGTGAGTAACGCTACAGAGGCTACCGCTACTCGCTTTATTCAGGTGGGCAGTAACACAGGCAAATAATTCTTTACTGCCGTTGCCAGGGTAAACTGCTCCAGCCACTCAGCCTCTACAGATTTCACATTGCCATCCAGCACCTTCAAAATGGCTGCGGCCATGCCCTGACTATCGCCAATCTCAACGAGCTCGCCGTACTGCCCTTCTGCCAAAATCTCAGCAGCCCCGCTGGGGCAATTGGTTGAGACGACTGGCGTGCCGACTGCCATTGCCTCAATTAAGACATTTGGCAAGCCTTCCCACTTAGAAGACAGTACAAAAACATCAGATTGTTTCATGTAGGCATGCGGATTGTTAACAAATCCGAGAAATGCTACATCTGCCTCGACCCCTAAGCTGGCCGCTAAATCCGTCAGCGATTGACGCTCTGGCCCTACCCCCAAAATCATCAGGTGCGCGGCCCTGTGCTGTCGAACCTGGGCAAAGGCCTCAATCAGCGTCGAAAAATCCTTCTGCTCAGAGAGTCTGCCTACCCCAAGCACCACCGGAGCGGCTCTGTCGACCAGCCAAGGATGATCTAAAACAGCTCTTGAATTCTCTATAAGAGAGGGCGTAATCACCGGATTATAGACAACTTTGATTTGTGCAGTCGGCATACCCGTTACTTGCGACAAATCATCAGCAACACCATGAGAAACCGCTATCACTTCATCGGCCCAGGGATAAAACCATTTGGCCAGTCGGCCTGACCACTGGTCGGTCTTACAATATTTTGACTGGCTAGAAAGCGTATTGGCCTCTCGCACTAACAGCCGAGTATCCACACTGGCCAAACGCTTTGCCCAAATCGCAATTTCGATGTTGTAATGTAAAGTCGTCAACATGGCAGCGGGTCTTTCTCGCCGCAGGTAGCTTGCCAGTTTAGGCAGCCCTTGAAGCATTCGAGGCGCATGTAGGTCGATAATTCTGACCTGAGGCGGCACCAAATTGAGGTAAGGTCCATCTGCTTTATTCAGCACCAAGTCTACAGGAAAACCCAGATCGACGAATCCCTGCATGAGATTGACCATCATGCGCTCAGCGCCACCGCCGGACAAAAGCCGCAGGTAAATTGCAATCCGAGAAGATGGGTCACTCATTTTTTTTAATCGAATTGCTGACGGATTGAGGTTTGCGAAAGATACCCAGCATGGGAATCCCAGTAGCCAATAGAGCGACTAGCCCTATGCCTAC
>JBBSNR010000162.1:0-6584 GCA_038260635.1 Phormidesmidales cyanobacterium | reverse complement strand
TTTTTTTATCAAGTAGGCTTTCCATCCGAAGCTGAAGTGACTCGCTAAATTCAAATAGATGCCAATGACCGACTGCTTCAAGCCGGATTTCATGGATTAGTGACGATGGCCTCTTAATCACTATAACCATTGGCGTTGCTGAGATACCTGCTGCGGACTAGAAGCCCTTGCTTTTCTGTTATTTCAAATTATAGTCAGGCTGGCCAACGCCGAATTCATGCTGGTGTCACTATGTCGATGAATCATTCACCCGAGTCAACTGAAACGCCCGTACCGCCGACAAAGCACCACCGATAGCTGAGGAGTCACTGGCGATCGCTCCACCTACCTCAACCGCCGCATACGAAGATCCCTCGCCCGCGCCCTGGTAGAAAACCTCTCGCAAAGCGCTGCTGGAAGTAGGCGTACTTGCCGGGCTTGCCACTGCGATTTTGGCGATGACTAGCCTGTTCAAACGCGAACTATGCCGGACTGGCGCAATTTGTTCCTATACGGAGGTGACCGTGTATCCGCGCGTGGCCGGTCAGCTTTCTAACTATGAAGTGTATCCAGGCGATCGCGCTTACATCTCGCATAGCTTTTACGGTCAGGCATCAACCATAGACATCTGTTCGATTAGGGCCGGTAGCGTTTCTGGATTTAGGGTTTGAAGATACTTCGGCACCATCGTCGGCGTCAGCAGTTCGAGCATCAGTCGGTTCTCGACCCAGAATTCAATCACATCAAACAGTCCATCCCGATTGGTGGGAAACACTCGCCACCCGGCGCGATCGCCAATCCGCTTAATCTCCGCCAGGCTGCTCGGAACCGAAATAGCGGCATGGAAAGGGGCGTAGTGGGAAGGTTGCTGATTGAGTTGGAACCCCGCCTCGCCTTCGCGGCCATCGGGAACCAGTTCGCTGCCCAGCGGATATATTTCGATCAGCGTGCCAAATTCATCCCCCGCTAGGGCGACGTAGCTGCCAGGGTTAAAGGGAAACGGAGCCACCTGTCCCTTGAAGATTTCAGCTAGCACTTCGGCAACCTGCTGGGGATGGTTAGCTGCGATAGAAATGTGGTGAAGCATAGTAGTCTCCTTGACTTAAGTCAGAGTGAATATTTGTCGTTGCTCTTAATATCTAAATCGGTAGCGAGAGATACTACCAGAGAAGTTAAAGGAAGTTGGCCCGCAACTTAACTACGTTTATGTCATTTAAGAAGGCATAAACATCACCAGGCTGACTGGATTGATGGAAGGGGCGATCGCAACACTAAAAAACCTGGGTGCCGTAGAGCGTTAGGTGGCTATTGGGTTACCCGGATTACCAATCAGGATGAGGTAGGTTTAGCGCCGCTACAAGGGAGTTGAGGTAGGGTGCAAACGTCTCAAAGTCACTCAGTTCCTCAAAGGTTCCGGTCTCAGCAGGCGGATCAAAGCTGGTGGTGACGTTATAGACGTATCGCCTTCCGTCAAAGGCCATGTAGCTGAGGTAGCGCTCCTGAACCTCGTCGGTTTTGGTCACCCGCGAAAAACCATAGGCCAGCCCTGGCAAGCGGCCTACTGGGACTTCTTCAGGTACCAGAGCTACGAATGCGGCCTGGGTGCCGTAAGTCGCCAGTCGGTCGGCCCGAATGGTTTCGTAGTAGTCGGCGATGTTGGCTTGGAGGGCAGTTAGCACCTTGGCGCGATCGCTCGGGTTGTCGTAGGTCAGCAGTCCGGGCACCAGTCCTGATCTAGAAAGCTCGCTTTGCAGGTCGGGCAACTGTTCAAGATTCCACCGTTGCAGTTCCACTGTGCCGATGCGTTGCCCTTGCTTGGTTACACATAGAAAAGGCTGCGTCGGTTCACAGGCTTGCACTTGCCAGCCCTGGGGCAGGGGAGTTTCGGCTAAGAGCCACTGCCAGGGATTACCTCGACTGTAGCGGGTATCTGAAAAAGGCGTCCCGTCTTTGGCGACGACGACGTAGCGATAATCCTGGGGAGCCCTGTCGATAAACGAGTTTGCCTGTGTGAGATCGTCAGCATTGGCCACGGTAATTTCGAAATAGCCGCCCTCAGGAACCCAGCCAATCCACCAGCCCTGGTTGTACCGGCTATAGCCAACGGTCTGCCAGAACTGAAGCCGGATCTGTCGCTCTTGCTGCACGGAGATACTTTTCGTGACGGTTCGCCAGCTTGGTTGACCGGCATTGCGCAAAGCCTCACTCAGTTCAGCTCGGGGAAGATCAACCGGCTGACGATTGAGATACCAGCCATAGCGATCGCGCTCAGTCAACAACGCCGGTCTAGAGATACAGCCATCGTATGGGTGGGTCGATAGTAATCGGCCATCGGCAGTGTAGACCTCGTAGATAGATCCGTCTAGCTGTAGGGTATTGAGTGCCTGTCGTTTGTCTGGGCCGGTGAAGCGATCAAAAGCTGGCGTGAGCACTAAGCGATTCCCTTCGATGGAGCCTAAAATCGGCTGACCAAAGAAGTAGCTGCGATCATCTTTGATACTGTTCAAACGCTGCAAAACCATTTGATTGACCGCTTCGGTAGGCCGTCCGGAGCCGGGGCAGTCGGCCAAAGCAGGTTTAGCGATCAGCAAGGCGGTAGAGGCTAACAGCACCAGGGGTGATCGCCGTAGGATGGAAAGAATAGGAGACATTGGAGAAGTACCAATTTGGAGAAGTAAAAGGACAAAAGCGAAAAATTCGCTAGTATCGGTGACGCTAAACTCGTCTTAGCGCCAGCTAACGGCTTGTGACGAGGCTGCGATAGGGCTGCCAAATCTGGACTGACCCTCCCTCTTGATCCGCAATCAAGACCTGACTATCTGGGCTGAAACGAGCGTGAGCCGCACCATAAATTTGCGACAGTTGCTCTCCTGTGACCGCGTCACGTAAAGCGATACCCTGAATGGGAGAAGGTTCGCTGCGGGGAGGATTTTGAAGGATGACTCCCGCTGCCAGTACCCGGCCATCTGGGCTGAAGGCCAGCTGAGCATTATTTTCCGGTGGGGTTGAGTGGCTACCCGTGTCGGTCACAGCAAATGCGTCAATCAGCTCAAAGGTGTGTTCACTTTGATAGGTTTGTAAGTTCCATAGGCGAGCTGAGCTGCTGCTGGCACTGGCCAAACGCTGGTTGTCAGGACTAAAAGCAAGGGACTTCACCGGCTCGGTATGGCCTTGCAGCGTGATGATGCGGGCTCCTGTGGTGGCGTTCCAAAGTTTAACGCTGTGGTCAATATCTGTGGTGGCTAGCCGCTGGCTATCAGGGCTAAAGGCGATTGGCAGTGAGGACGAGACATTCACTGAAGCATCGACGAACATGCGGATGGTCTGCCCAGTTTGGGCGTTTCTCAATTGCAGTACGCCACGGTCAGTTGCGATCGCCAGTCGCTGGCCATCGGGGCTAATCAGCAGCGTTTCGACAATGCCGTTTTCACTGCCAGTGGCAACCGTGCGGAGCAGTTCCCCCGTTTGTACATTCCAAAACTTCAGCGTTTGGTCGGCGCTGGCACTGATGAGCGTTTGACCATCTGGGCTGATGGCGATCGCTCGCACGGCATATTGATGGCCTAGAAAAATCCTCACAGGATCTCCTTTCTCTGCCGTCCACAGCCGGATGGCACCGTTAGCCAGTCCCGCTGCTACGAACTGGCCGTCAGGAGTAAACGCGACCGTGTTCGCGACATCTCCCACGATGCGATCCCCTTCACTTTTGGGCTCTTGCGGCGGAGTGCCCTGGTTAGCCGCTTCTAGTGCCGGTCCCCGGTGCAGGGTAATGAGCCGGACGCCGCGCCGCGCATCCCACAGCGCCAACGCACTTTCTCCTGGTGTGTTGCAGCCGCGCTCATAGGCATAGCTACCAACAGCGAGAACATTTCCATCGGGGCTAATCGCGGACGATGCGGTACGGATGGAGCAAGCACCCTCTGGATAGAGCGATCGCAAATCAATTGATTGGGCGAGCTTCGGCTGTGCCCAAGAACCCACCACCGGCACTGACTGCGCTAACGCCACCTGCACCCGGTTCATCAGATCAGGAATATAGCGAGTGAACCGCTCTCCCTGTAGGTACATCGCATCGACCATGCAGCTACCGCAGCTCTGGGCGTTGAGCATTGACTCAATTCTGTCCCAGTCAATGCCGACCCAGGGCAGATGACCGGCTGGAGCGTTGAGCGAGTAGTTGAGTTCCGGTTCGGTCAGCCATTCGGGGGAGACAAAATTATTCGGATCGCGCTCTGGTCGAGTCCAGCCAACGCGATCGCCAAAGGCTTTAGCAGCGGCATTACTATCTGATGGAAACTGAGCGCTGGTCTCCTGCCAGATTTGCTGCTGCGCTTGAAAGCCAAACTTGCCATCGCTGGCTTCAGACCAAAGCTGATCGAGAGTTTGCATGACTTCAACAGGAATCAGTGTCGATAGCGGCGAGCCAAAGATATCGTCATCGCGATGTACATAAGACTGAAGAATTCGCCGGGTCTCTTGATCGGCGGCTTGCCAGTCCTGCGCCTGGAGGTGCGATCGCAGTGCACTGACATCAACCGAGTTGGTCTGCGCAAGCTGCGTTGGCTCAGCGGCTGAGGTTGCTTGTGCCAGTCTGCTCGTCCCATCAAATGCTGCTGTCCAAATCAAACTTGATAGCACCAAACTGTTGCCTAATGTTTGCCAAACTGTTGAATTCATACTGCCTCCTCACGGTCAGAATGCCGTTTAAATAGAGATAACCAAACCAGTCCTGTAATCAAGCCATAAGCTGCCCATCCAGCACCCGACACCAAGCCAACCAAACTGGGGGGTAGTGCAGCACAGAAAGCGACACATAATCCACTGCTGAGTACGGTCGCCACCGCGCCTCCCAATAAGCTTGAAAGCAGCCATACGCCAGTCCAACGACGACTTTGAGGGCGTACAACCAGACCCTGAGCGGTCGCCATTCCCGATATCCAAATAGACCTGCTCAACTTGAGGTTTAAGAGGAAGCCCTCATCACTCGGGGACAGCCCTAGCTGATTCAGCAGCGGCTCGTACAGCCACCGAATTCCCATGTCGAGATAGACGGCGGCAGTCCAGCCGAGAGTGCTGGCGATTGGCCACCAGCGAAACCCACCCAGGCGTCTGAGCAGCAGCCACTGAAACGAACCGATAATGGCTCCAGAGAGAATGAGCGTGGCCATAAACTGGAAACCGTTGTTTTCTAAAAATCCAATCAGCCAGCCGCCCGCTAGATTGGCCAGTACCCAGAGCGTCAGGAAACGGGCAGAATGCGAGGGTGTAGATAATGTTATTTGATTAGCCATGGGGTGTCTATTCCAAGCTTGTTGTTGGGTAAACGTCAGGCCGAGCATGAGATCTTTCAGAAGCAGATGACTTAGACAGCGACAGATTCTGAATAATGTTATCCAGATAAGGTTCAAACTCGCTCAAGACGGCGCTGTCGCCAAACACGCCAGCGTAGTCACCGACGATAATCCCTGTCACAAAGATATGCAGCAGTTCACCATCGGTCGTGACATAGCCCACATAGCGATCAAACAAAGTGCCATTGGGATGGGTGGCGGCAAAGCTATAGCGCAGACCGGGCAGTCCGCCGACAGAGATTTCCGTTGGGGGATCTGCGGTGAAGATCAAGGAGCCATCCGCGCTCTGTCGGTCTGCTTGAATGGTGGCGTAGTGCTCGGTGACCCAAGCTTGCAAATACTCCAATTCTGCCCCAGCAGTCGGTTCCATCGGGGTCGCTAGCTTGATGTCGCTTAGCGGATAGCTAAAGCGCTCGACAGTACCCGCGAACTCCCCGTCGGCAGTGACGCACAGCAAGATCGGATTTTCACAAGGAGCGACCTGCCAGCCGTCAGGGGCAGAGGTAGTACCAAGAATGTCGGCCCAGCCGGGGGTAACAGCAGGTTCGGTGGGGGGGATTGGGGTCGAGGCGACCAGAGGGGCTCGGTCTAAGCCTGACGGAGATTCTGCCGAGATATCAGCGCAAGCCAACAGGGCACTTGTGAGTAAAACTATCCCTACCAAAGCAGGGACACGCATAGACGGTTTCATGGGCCTTTTGGGGGTGAAAAGAGACTTGTTAACCCATCAAAATCAAACTAAGTTGATTATTGCTCGCTTGCAGAGAAGGGTAGGGGAGGTTACAAAAACTGATACGGAGTCCATAAGGAACATTAGAGGAATATTAAAAGCTAGCGTACGCGTCTGGTTTCATGAAGTTGATGTAGTCAGCTCTCATATCATGGGTGAGCAGCTCTAGCATGAAGTTGTTTTCGATCCAAAGTTCCATTACCTGGAAGCGGCTGCGATGGTCTAAAAATCGGCCCCGAGGGCCATCGCACCGGCGCACCAGCCAGCCCTCCCGAGCGCCAATGGCCTCGATTGCCTCCTGGCTTATGGTGACCGAGAGCGCTGCACGGGTGGCCGAAAACCGGGACAGTTCCGTCGCCTGGGTTTCAGCTTCAGTTACTCCGGGCGTCCAAACAGTGTCTTTGGGCAACACTTCAATTCCCGAACCATACTCGTCTTGAAATGTCACCCTGTAAGCCCCTGGCGTAACCGGATACTCAAAGAACTGCCCCCCGGTGAGTTCGGCCATCACCTTAGCCACTCGA
>JBBSNR010000161.1:0-6663 GCA_038260635.1 Phormidesmidales cyanobacterium | reverse complement strand
CGCTTTGCTTTATGAGCACTTAGCAGATATGCATGAGCATTCACCCCCCGGTTGCGTTCATGCTCTAAATCTAGACGGACTTCGGGCCAACACAATCACGTTTTGGACGGTGAGAGAGTCTGGTAAGTTGTTAGGCTGTGGAGCATTAAAAGAGCTAAATTTGCGCTCAGGTGAGATTAAGTCGATGAGAACTGCAAAAGCATACCGGAGGCAGGGTGTTGCCGCCAAGCTACTGGCTCATCTTCTAGAAGAAGCAAAGCACCGGCAGTACGAACGGATCAGTCTAGAAACAGGTTCATCAGCCGCGTTTGAACCTGCACTGCTGTTCTATGAAAGCTTTGGCTTCAAGCAGTGCGGCCCTTTCGCTGACTATGAAGACAACTCTTTTAGCATATTCATGACTATCGAGCTGTAAAGACGAGGCTTTTCGACTAGCCAGTCTCAACTGCTAGCCTCTAAAACGTCCGTTCTCTTGCTGCTACTCATTGCCGCTAACCTCGGCATACCAGTCGGCATAGGGAGTGTTTTTAGCTGAGTAGCGGTTGTAGTCGGGTGCGTCATCTTGCCACCATACTGGCCCCCTTTCACCCAGCGCTACTTTAGCCTGATTGACCTGCTGACGCGCCAGAGCCAAGGCCGATGAATCATTCTTTCGCTTTGCCTGTTTTACCGCTCGTCTGGCATTCATCAGCTGTTTGACCCAGTGTTGCCGCGTGTTGTCATCTAGCTCCGGATTTGTGCAGCGCCACAGCTTGCCTTTTACAACAAAGTAACGATTGTCGGGCGTGGTAGGGTGTCTCACTTAAAACTGCGTAGGTTTCAGCGCCAGGGCCTGCCTTTAATTTTGCTTTCTACAGGATTAAAGAGCAGGCAGAGGTAACGTGTTTAGGCTTTGAAGTTAGTCTTCTTGTGGGGCACGAACAACTGATTCAAATTCTATTTTGCGGTGGGTGCCGTTGCAAAATGGCTGGGTGGTAGAGGCACCGCAGCGACACAGAGCAACCGCTTCTTTGTCAATTGTAAAATCATTGCCCTCTGCGTCTGTCAGGGTAAAGGGGCCTTTAACTAAATAAGGGCCGCTGTCTTTGATAGCAATTTGAGTACTGTCAGCCATGAAAATTCCTCTCAAGTGATCGTAACGTCTTAACAAATTATCTGCAAAACCGTCCAGATACTAGCATATACGGTTACTGCGGCAGCATTGGTAGCTACCGAGACGCCGCTCTCACGATCTCTCTCTGTCGATTGAGAGAATTATCTCCTGTGAAGGAAGAAATCTGATTGGCAGTTACGATATTCTTTTTGTTGACTAGGAATTTAAGTCCGCAGTCATTTTGGGCTTTTCCCCAGGGCCGCTTTCACGCACACAAGGATATCAATGGTGGGTTGGGAGCGTCTATCAATAGTTGAGACACAAGAAATTATGAGCAACCGACCTATGCAAGCAGCCAACGTAACTGTCAGCACAAGCAGCGCAAATACTGGCGAAATGGGCCAGAAGCTGCTGATTAGTGGCGATATGATCGCGCTGCGTCTTTGGGACGAGCAGCCCGGCGATGGCACAGACAAAACTACTCACACCCGAGATTATGAAACGGTAGGGTACGCCATTGAAGGCCGCGCAGAGCTGACGCTAGCAGACAAAACTATCGTGCTGGAGCCAGGGGTTTCCTGGGTAGTCCCTCAGGGCGCGGAGCATTCATACCGCATTCTAGAGCCCTTTCGCGCCATAGAAGCGACCCATCCGCCCGCTAGAGGCTATCGGGACGGTAAATAGGCTTCCTGATTCTAGCTAATCCATTTTACAGTCTTCCAGAGGAACCCTATGACATTGCTTTCAAGAACAGAACTACAGTCGCTCTTAGGTGGCCAGAAGTCGCCCTGCGTTTCTATCTATCTGCCTACACACGAAGCGGGCCGGGAGGTTCGGCAAGATCCTATTCGCTTAAAAAACCAGCTGTCTCAGGCCGAAGCGCTATTGAATCAGATGGGTATTGACTCAGAAGAGAGTCAGCAACTGCTCAAGCCTGCCGCCGCTCTGTTGGAAGATACAGAGTTTTGGCAGCATCAGGATAGCAGTCTAGCGCTATTTATCACGCCGGAGCAGTTTCACTACTACCGCGTGCCGCTAATGCTCGAAACGATGACGGTAGTGGGCGATCAGCTCCACGTCAAGCCGCTGCTGCCCCTCGTCAATGACGACGGAGAATTTTACGTACTTGCTGCCAGCCAAAACAAAGTTGCGCTGTATCACGCTACGTGCGGCAGCGTGCAGTCTGTAGATTTGAGCGATACACCACTCAGCCAAGAGGTAGCGCTACGCTATGACGATCCAGAAGCGTCGTTGCAGGGGCACAGCAGCGATCACGGCGGCAGTCAAACCACATTTCATGGGCAGGGCGGCGGCAAAGATACCGAAAATTCAGACACCCTTCGATTCTTTCACTTGGTGAGCGATGGCGTCGAAAATGTCTTAGGCGGACAGAGCGTGCCGCTAGTGTTTATGGGCGTAGATTTCCTCTTTCCTATTTATAAAAAGGCCAATAAGTACCCTCACCTAATGGATGAGGCGATCGCCTTTCAGCCCGATCAGCTCAGCCCCGAAGAAATCCGTGATCGCGCTCTGGAAGTTGTAAAACCCCACTTCAACGCTAGCCGAAAAGCTGTCGTTGAACAGTATGGCAGCTTGAAGAACAACGATCAGGCTACAGCTGATCTAGAGACTATCTTAACTGCCGCTCACGATGGACAGGTAGATACGTTGCTAATTGCCGCCGATGCTCAGAAATGGGGCCGTTTTGATGCCAAAGAGCGTAAGGCAAACTACCACGACGAGAAAACAGTAGAAAGTCAAGATCTGCTCAATATGGCCGCCGTTTTAGCGTTGTTTACCGATGCCAAGGTGTATGTCGTTGACCGCAGTCAGGTGCCTGAAGAGGCTGACGCCGCTGCTACACTGCGCTACCCCATTTTGGCTCCTGAGCTAGTTGGTGCGTAGAATTGCGGGCTGAGAACTCAATGGGCACTACTTATGAATGGGTGGTGCCTTTTATGTTAGGTTATGGCTTTGGTTGGTTTGGGCGAGGCTATTACCATCCCCAACAACAATTTGACTGTTACTGGCGTCGCCGCCGATGGAAATGTGGCGATCGCCCTGAGCCGGTATCTGAGTCGCGGGCCGTTCAGTCTGACCCGACTGACTGGCTCTATCGAGCTGCTTGAGATCTCGCATGAGAGACATCAGCCCCAACGTATAGCCTGACTCGGCGCTAAAGTTGTGATAGTGCAGGCGGCCTAACTCGTCTGGAATATCACAGACTGTAACCAGCAGTGGTATCACGGGCTTTTCGACCATTTGAGCCATTTCCCACTCCCATATCACGTATTTAGAGTTGACTGCACCGGGAGTTAGCAGGACTAGCACGGCATCAACTTGCCTGAGCGCGGCTCGCAGCTGCTCTTTCCAGGCTTGTCCGCCCTGCATATTCTCAGTATCTTGCCAGACGGTAAATCCGCTACGGCTGAGTTCTTCGCGCAAACGAGTAGCTGCACCAGCACCGTCAGCGCGGGCGTAAGATAGAAATACTTGAGTCATGAGAACCTCCGCTTTTGCCAACCGACTTATTCACTCTGCTCGCACCAACCGGTAAGCCGCTGCCGATTGTGGCTAATCTGCCTCATAGCGGCTTGCAGTTGCCGGAAGAGGTTGCCGAGCAGCTGATTCCCGAACAGCTGCGCCGCCTGCCCAACTCCGATTGGCATCTACAGCAACTCTATAGCTTTTTGCCCGATTTGGGCATCACAGTCCTACAAGCCAACTATAGCCGGTATGTCGTAGACCTCAACCGGGCGTTGAAGCCACCTTTTTTCGGCTCTTTTTGGTCAGCGGTGGTGCCAGAGCAAACGGCGTTTAAGCAGCCCATCTATGTGCAGAAGCCCGATCAGAGACAGGTGCGATCGCGCATCGATCAGTTTTACACGCCCTATCACCATCAGCTGACAGCGCTGCTTAATGAAAAAGTTGCTCAGTTTGGCAAAGTCTATCTACTAGATTTGCACAGCTTTATGGGTCTGATCACCGACGATGTTTGTCTGGGCAACGCCAATGGCGAAAGCTGCTCAGCTGATCTGATCGATCAGGCGGCTGATAGCTTTGCTCAGCAAGCATATCAGGTGGTGAAAAATAAGGTATTTACTGGCGGCTTTATCACCCGTCACTACGGTCAGCAGCCCAACGTTGAGGCATTGCAAATAGAGATTCGCTACCCTACCTATCTACCCGACGACCAGCTGGAGGTAGACGAGATCCCGCAGTGGCAGGGGCCGAAATTTGAGCGGGCGCAGACTCAGCTAAGAGAAGTTTTCACAGCGATTTCTCACATCTGTCGTTGAATAGCCGTTCCAAGTTCAGAACTGAGCCCTAATATCCAGGATGCTTGCTAGTATGAAAAAAGCTGTCAAATTAAAAATGGTTACGCAAAAGACGGACAGCTTTTGGAGTGCAGGGTATGCTTTTTGTGAGCGTAGCTCTAGACTTCTTTGCTAGAGCTGCGCTTCTTTTGTGATCGCTTCAATTTTTATAGATGTCCGAATTCAGCTGTCAGATTTGCTTCGGGGAAGAGCGCCTTATGAGTAAAATAGTTGTGTCTCCACTTCTGTCTCTCCGCCATCTCAATGGCTTATGGGCTGGCACAGCATTGGTCTTACTTTGCATTGGGACTCCAGCCATTGCTCAAGACACTCCCGAAGCTTTACCCGCACCTGCCGCTGCTGCCGCTAATCCCATTTACTTTGCTAGGCCGCTGCGCCTTGCCGACGTGAGCATTCCCAACAATTGGCAGTTTCGCGCCTCGGAATATCTGTTTACCATTGACATTCCAGCGGATGCATCCCAGCCGCTGGAAAAAGTTGTTTTTACTCAGATTGAAGGTGCAGACTATCCCCGATATAGCACCCGCAATACTCACGCTTTTGCAGACGGCGATCGCCACACCCTACTAACCCTCAGCCAGGTAGAAAACGACACCGACCAGAGAACAGTAACCGTCGTGTTCGATCCTCCAATTGAGCCTGGTCGCCAAATTACCGTCGCCCTTAAAGCCCATCACAACCCTCGCGGTGGCATTTACCTTTATCAGGTAACGGCATCTCCCCCAGGGATCAGCGGGCCAGGTCAGCGGGTTGGTCTAGGGCGGTTGCAGTTCTACGAGAGAGAATCCATCGGGAGAGGTCGCTTCGGCATTCGATAGACTGGCTTGCTTACTTTTTCTCACCTGGGCTTGTACCCTCTGCCGTTGCAGCTCAAGGAGCGGTGTTTATCCGAGTGGGTGAATCGTCTAAAGGTACGAGCAACATCACTTGTGAGCCCTGCTCGTAGCTAAAAATTCTCTCAATGCGGTAGCTTTTAGCAATAGCATCTTTAAACTCGGCTTCGATGGGCTTGTCATAATCGATCACCGCCCACCATCGGTCATACCCTGGCGGTATCTGGCTAACCCATTGCTGTATTTCGGCAGACGTTCTCACCTCGTAAGTCGGACGCCAGTGAATATCCATATCGCCCTCGTAGTAACGCCTCAAGGGTTTTGAATAATGGTATCCCCAGACAATGGCATCCCCTGGCTGCTCATACTGCTCAATGGTGGCAATATTGAACTTGTAGTCTGGACGCTCTTGCACCGTATAGTAGTGCGCTAGTCCCCCACCAGCCGCAATCAGATAAGTTGCGCCCATTGCAATAGCCGCGATCTTCCACTGCTGCCAAACGCGAGTAAATCCTGCGGCTAACAAAATAAAAAGGTAGGGGCTCACAAAGAGAAGATAGCGATTCACCCAAATCGGCGTTGAAATATAAGAAAATACGACAATTGGCAATAGCGGCAGGACAAGCCAGGCCAAAACCCATAGCAGAGCAGGCGATCTGTGTTTGCGAATCAGCGCGGCCCCAGTTAGACCGGCCAGTAAGAGGGTAAATCCCTTGTAAAAGAAAGCAGCGACCGCATTCTCTTGAACCTCGAAAGGCCACACTGTAAAAAACTTCAGTGGGCGGATCAGATTGCCAAACCCTGGCGGCGCGGCGCTAGAATGGTGAGAGGCAAATGTAGAAGAAGGCGAGGACTCTTTTACAACCGCTAAAATAGAAGGTGACCACAGCGCTATCAATAGCAGCAGCCATTTTCCAAAGCTGAAGAGTACTGCCCGCTCCCGACGAAATCGCAGAAGGATGATCAGCACATCCGGTAGAAGCAGCGTGACATTGAGTGGTACTGTGTAAATCGCCAGAAGCCTGAACAGCGACCATCCGGCTAAAGCAGTCTGACTGGGGCGATGAGGCCGCTCAGTGAGCAAAGCATTCACCAAAAAAAGCGTGCCTGCCAGTCCCAGGCACAAACTCAAGACATACATCCGAATCTCTTGAGCATGGTTGATAAACAAAGGCGAAACTGTCAGTAGCGACGCCGCAATCAGGCCTTCAGCTTCCCCACATAGGCGACGTCCAAGTCGGTATACTAAAAAAACGCTAATGATTGCGCAGATCACCGATAGCGATCGCAGCCAGGCATCACTGCTACCCAGGCGCATCCAAAACATCAGCAAGAAGTAATAAAGCGGTCTCAGCTGATTCTCTTTATAAGCTTCAAACAGGCTGTTGTCAGCATCTTG
>JBBSNR010000160.1:0-6664 GCA_038260635.1 Phormidesmidales cyanobacterium | reverse complement strand
TAGGCGATCGCCCCTTTTGCTTTCTGACCTGCGCTTAAATTTAATTTAGCAATTTCATTTCGTTCGGCTTGATCGGTAACAAGCTCAATCCCACGATTGAAATGATCTACAATTTCAAATAGTCGGTTTGATAGCTGTTCTGGCAGCGTTCTTTCAAGAATATTGCGACCGATTTGCAGGTGAACGGTTTGTTTGTGTGGCTCATCAATCAAGGCATAAGCAGCTTGCTGCACACGATCATGCAAAAACTTATAGTCTTGAACTAACAGGTTTTCGTCTAGCTCAGATAGCGGTTGGATGAGTCCAGCCTGTACTACTGCTAATAAATCCTGGAAGATTGCTTTAGGGGATTGCTCACACACGATCGCCAACGTTTCTAAATCAAATTCAGCTCCGATGCAAGCGGCTAATTGGAGCAACTGCTGTGTCACTTCTGGTAGCTTTTTCAACTTGCTTAGCAGCAGCTCCACCACATTGTCAGTGATATTCTGAGATTGGATCTGAGCAATGTTCCACTGCCAGCTTAAGTGTTCGGCATCAAAGCGTAACAGATTTTCGCTGTACAGAAATCGCAAAAATTCACCTACGAAGAAGGGATTGCCCCCGGTTTTACGCAATACTAATTTAGCTAGAGGAAGAACAGTATTAGTATCTTGATGTAGTGTCTCGGCAATCAGCTGAGCTAAGGGTACTAGGGTTAAGGGTGCCAGGACAATCTTCTGAAGCGCTGCCTTTTGTTGTCGTAGTTTCTCTAGCGCTAATACTAAAGGATGGGTAGAACTCACTTCATTATTTCGGTAGGCTCCAATCAAAAACAGAAACTGGGTTTGCTCATCTAGCAACATCAGTTCAACTAATTTCAGCGTGGCTGAGTCGATCCACTGCAAATCATCTAAAAAGATGACCAGTGGATGTTCCTTGGAACAAAACACCCGAATGAACTGCTGAAAAGCTCGGTTGAAGCGATTTTGAGCTTCTGTGGCTCCCACCTGTAGCACGGGCGACTGTTTACCAATGATTAGCTCGACTTCAGGAATCACATCAACGATCAGCTGCGCGTTACTGCCCAAAGCCGCGAGCAGGCGCGATCGCCACCGCTGTAGCTGTTCATCAGGTTCACCTAGTAGCTGTCGCACTAATTTTTGCAGAGCTTGGGCGATCGCGCTGTAGGGAATATTTCGCTGAAACTGGTCAAACTTACCCGAGATAAAGTAACCGCGCTTTGCCGTAATGGGTTTGTAGAGTTCCTGTACTAGCGCCGATTTACCCACGCCAGCATAGCCAGAAACTAACATCATCGCGACACCATCCGTCGCCACCCTCGCAAACGCGGCCAATAACTCTGCGATTTCGGCATCGCGTCCATACAGCTTCTGAGGAATCTGAAACTGCGCTGAAATGTCTTGCAGACCCAGTTGAATAGGACTAACGTGACTGCTGAACGCTAACTCCTGAGCGCAGTTTTCTAAATCTGCTCTGATGCCCCAGGCACTCTGATAGCGATCCTCAGCATTTTTCGCCATCAGTTTCAGGACGATATCTGAAACAGGCTTCGGAATCGCGGGGTTGAGTTCATCCGGCGGGATAGGCAGCTTGGCAATATGGCAATGAACCAGTTCCAATACATCCGTCGTCACAAACGGTAGCTGCCCGGTGAGCAGCTCGTAAAACGTGACGCCAAGTGAGTAAAAATCAGTCCGGTAGTCGAGCAAACGGTTCATCCGCCCGGTTTGTTCGGGAGACAGGTAGGCCAGCGTGCCTTCTAACCGATGAGGACTGTTGAAGGTTGGATTGGTGCGGTTAAATCGGGTAGCAATGCCAAAGTCAATAATTTTAACGACGCCAGTATCTGGATTGAGGACAATATTTCCAGGGTTGATGTCTTTGTGAATGACATGGGCGGTGTGGATGTCGCCTATAATATTTGTCAGGTTGATTGCAAGCTTTAGAAAAGCGGCAACAGGCATAGGGCAGAAGTCTGGGCGCTGCTGCATCCATTGTGCTAGAGACTCACCGCCAAAGTCCTCCAAAAGAATAACCAGCGTGCGCTGATAGTCCTGCTGGTCGTACGCTTTGATGACGCCCTCTAAGTTGAGGGAACGGGTAATATCATATTCCTGCCGGTAGCGGACAATTTCTTGCGGGGAAGGATAATCCTGCTGGAGCAGTTTGACGACGACTGCCAACCCATTTTCTCTGATACCCCGATACACCAGAGAATTAGTGCTTTCGTAGATTTTGTTTTGGATGATAATGCCCGGTAGAGTAACCATAGAATTTCTCTGGGCAGGGGGGGTCTCAGGGTACGGGTCTGTTCGTAGGTAAGGGCTAAGGCGATCGCCCTGTCATTTACGTAGCAGTATAAATATTTTCCTTGGCAAAATAAATGTTTCCCCAGGCAAAACCAGCGCAAGCCTCCAGGGGCGAGCGCTGCGTCGAGCAGCCGGTGATTGAGCAGATTCTAGAAACGGGTGATGCCGAGAACGTGGCCCAGACGGGCATTGGGTCAGAAAACTCCAACCTGGTATGAGGATCACTGCTTAAAAATGAGTTTGAAAGCTAACTCGTAACAATATCCGCCAAGTAGCACCGCGCCTGCGCCAATTAACCCTAAAAACGGTGGAACCGGAGCCGGTAGCTTTAACCAAGCAAACACCACGCCGATAACCCAGCCACCGAGAATGGCCATTCCAGCCGCCTTGATGAAGTCCATGATTTGCTTGCCTTATATAGAGTTGGGCGCGAGTGTCACTCTGCCCGCTACACTTCGATTGAGAACTTGCTCATAGGCTGCGATCGCCTTTCTGACTATTCAAGTTTGTGCAGTTAAGCCGGAAGTCAGGAACACGACAACGCCGCTGACAGCTCTACTTAATCTCAACTTTGAGAGAATAAGGGCTCACGGCACCCCCATTAACGGCTGGCCCAGAATGGATAACACGTACATGGTAGACTCCGTCGCTAGGTAAATGACCCTCCCAAACGTACCCTTTCAGCACGGATTCGCCGTTGGTACGGTCGATAATTTGCTCATCCACATCGCTTGGTAATACCTGAACAGCGTCAGGCTGGTATCTGCTGTTATCGATGACGACAATCAACGCAGGCCCGTCTGAGGTCAAGGTCGCTTTTAGCGCCTGACCTGCCGACGCCCGCACGAGATAATCGCGAATGTCAGCCCCACGCAGGGTGTCCTCAACTGTCGCGCTGCTCTCCCCTGGGGCAAATGACAACTCGACGGTTTTATCGGCCTCACTTTGAGCGGTATCTGTCTCTGTATCCGACACTTTTACGCTGTCCTCGGGTGGCTGAGAACTGTTCTCTGATGAGAGCGGAGCTTGATTTGTACTACCACTGGCGCTTTCTCCTGCTGGCGCTTTATTAGGAGCGGTGCACGCCGCCATAGCGAGCATTAAAACAAAAGTGATGAAAACCTTTTTCTTCATGGGAAGGAACCTCTAAATGATGATTAGATCTGTTTTGCAGTCTACTTCGGAGAATCTATTTTGTGTTCCAGACAATTCTTAGTCAATTACTCAAAAGTTGCTTGCAACTCTATTGATTATTCAGGAAAACTAGCGATCGCAGGCCAAAACACTCACAATTCCGCCAGCTCTCAAGTCATTAAGTTCCTGTTTAAGTTCCTGCTTAAGTGGTCAATCACTCACTATACGAACCGTAATTTCCGGCATCATAATATGTGAACTTAAGCTCAGCTTCAGTTTTCACGAGGTGCTCATGGCCGCAACTGACTTTAAAGACTATTACGAAACGCTCGGCATTGATAAATCTGCAACCGAGAAAGAGATTAAGCGGGCATATCGTAAGCTAGCTCGAAAGCACCACCCTGATCTCAATCAGGATGATCCTGGCGCAGAAGATCGTTTCAAAGAGGTGAATGAGGCCCATGAGGTGCTCTCAGACCCAGAGAAGCGAAAGCAGTACGACCAGTATGGTCAGTACTGGCAGCAGGCCAGTCAGCGGGCCGGTCAGCAGGCTAGCCGACCGGGTGCTCAGTATAGCCAGTATGCTGGCCAGAGTGATGGCTTTGTTGATGGCTTTGGCGGTGGCTCTGGCGGTGGGTTTGAGAGCGCTGACTTTGGTCAGTATGGCGACTTTAATGAGTTTATTGAAGAACTTTTGGGGGGGCGTAGGCGGCGGCAGAGCGGGTATGGCAACATTCCGGCTCAGGATACAGAAGCTGCGATCGCGCTTACTTTTTCAGAGGCATTCCACGGCACGACAAAGCACCTGGGCATTGGCGATGAGAACATCACCGTACGTATTCCTGCCGGGGCTAAGCCGGGTAGCCGTATCCGCCTGAAGGGAAAAGGACAGCCCAGCCCCTTTACCCACGAGCGGGGAAACTTGTATCTCACAGTTGACCTGATTTCTCACCCTTACTTCAAGCTAGAGAAGGGCAATGTGGTTTGCGAAGTCCCAATTTCGCCCTGGGAGGCGGCATTAGGCGGCCCCATTGAGGTGCCAACGCCAGACGGCAGCGTGAATATGACAGTCCCCGCAGGCAGCAACTCTGGGCAAACCCTGCGACTGCGAGGTAAAGGCTGGAAAAACCCTGAGGGCGATCGCACCGATGAATTGGTCCGTTTAAAGATTGTCTCACCTCAAGCAATCAGCGATCAGGAGCGAACGTATTGGGAGAAGCTACAGCAAAGCAGTTCATTTGAGCCAAGACAATCTTTGGAGGGGATTACACTATGAGCACGAACCCAAGTATGGAGCTTTCTTGTATCGTCTTGAACCAAGAGGGCGATCAGCTCTACAGTTTTGAGCAGGTGGCTTACTATAGCGAAACTTCTGTTCCTCTATTAGATAGATATGTCGAATTGGGCTTAATCGAGCCCATCGGCATCATGCTACGCCGAGAAGAAATCATTCGCATCATTCGGCTAAGACGACTGCGGCGAGACCTGGGGTTGAACCTGGTAGGGGCGGCTATGGTATTGGATATGGCCGATGAGCTAAATCGAGTCAGGGCACAGCTGCGGGCACATCAGGAGAGAAACCAACAGACATAAGCAACAGACATTATTGTTGTTTATGTCTTCAGGTAGAAGTATTTCCCCTTAGATGATCTGAACCTTGAGTTGCGTCAAAAAAACAGTTTCAAAAAGGATGAGCAGTATGAAAGAGATTAACGAGCCGAACCCACAAATGACCGAGCAGATGGCGAATGAGACCATCATTAATTCTGCTTGGACTAAGCCGCTGGCGATCGCAATGATCGTCTTAGGATTGATTGCTATTTGGTTTCCATTCGCAGCGACCATCACCTCAACGCTAGTCATTGGCTGGGTGTTTTTGTTTGCTGGCGTTGCCCAGATGGTTTACGCCTTTCACTCCAAAGGGGCCGGGCATCTTGTTTGGCAGCTTATATTAGGTTTGCTGTATTTCGTCTCCGGTATCTTTGTGATCGCCAATCCACTCGAAGGCGCAATTGCTTTGACCCTGGTGCTTGGCATCTCGATTCTAATTCAGGGTATTATCCAGGTTTCCATGGCGATTCGGATGCGCCGAACCTATCCAAGCTGGGGCTGGATGCTACTCAGTGGCCTTTTCGGTATCGTTGTTGGCATCTATGTATGGGGCAGTGTGCCAGAAGCCACCCCCTGGCTGATCGGGACCCTGCTAGGCGTTAACCTCATCTTTGATGGTGTCTGGATGTGGAGCCTCCCTAACTCAAGCAAAGCTGCGCTCAATGAGCCTAAGGAATGAGAATCTATTAATGTCCATACTTTCTGGGCCACTGGTCAACTCTTGTGGGATAGGCTTCTAGCCTGTCCCTTCCGGAGGACGCTCTGCACTTTACTTTTGGATCGTGCTCTTGAAGCGAACCCGCTGACTCTAGCTAAAGAATGTCAAGGAGAACTCAAGCATCAAGTCTGTAATTTTTGAATTCCAAAACTGCTTCCTGATGTGGTATTTGTTCGGCATCTATGTCACTATTGTTGATCGCTACGCTGTTGCAATAGCTGCTCAAGCTGGTCTAACCGTTGGCTCTGAGCGTGCAACACACTCAATAACTCTGGCATATCGGTATGCCTTAGCAGATTAATTTTGTCGTGCAGCAGCTCTATTTCGAGTTCGGCTTTCATATTGACTTCGTAGTCATGATTGGCCTCGTTGCGGTCAATATCGGCCTGACGGTTTTGGCTCATCATAATGATGGGCGCTGCGTAGGCCGCTTGAAACGACAGCATCAAGTTCAGCAAAATAAAAGGATAGGGATCCCAGTGCTTGACTAAGGCGACGACATTCAGGCTGACCCAACAAGCCAATAGAACAGACTGAATAATAATGAAGCGCCAAGAACCCATCACAGCAGCTACCCGATCAGCAATCCGCTCCCCTCTAGTGGGCCTAAGTTTGGGTGGATTTTGGCCGGGACTGCGTTCTCTAAGCTGCTGTAGTAGCTGATATTCTTCGGGCGTCACCTGAATAGGTGCGTTGGCAGGTAAAGGGCTGACGTTTTGGCTGTTCATGGCGCTGATTTCTCCAGGCTCATCTTCTAGCTGACGGCGGCCAGTTCTCTCGCCTTGTGAAAGCGCTCGACAGAGACCTTAGGCAAATCTGAAACAGTCTGCTGACCCACATTGAGATATATCCCGTCATCCGTAATCAAATCGATCATAGAGGCTGGAAT
>JBBSNR010000159.1:0-6693 GCA_038260635.1 Phormidesmidales cyanobacterium | reverse complement strand
TTGATGTCATCTCAAGCGAAACAGGAGCTAGAGACAAAGAAAGCTACCCTTTTTGATCGCACTTTTCGAGACAGTGAAGGCAATATTGTGATTGCTCAGCCGCCCAATCTGCCCATCTTAGTGGGGGCAGCAGCTACCCTATTTCACTTTGTGCTGCCAATCGGCCAGCTACAGGCGATCGCAGGCTTAGTCGCGTTCGGCACTCTATTCACCTGGGCCTGGCAAGAACTCTTCGCGGGCGTCAACTACTTTCGTCGGGCGTTGGGCCTACTTGGACTGGTGAGCCTGATCGCGCTGAATCTCAATCTCGTCACTGTCTAAAAGGCGATCGCCCACATCCTATCTACCAACCCCAGGTATCAGGGCCACCTTTAAAGGGGCCAACAATGTCGGCAGTAATCCACCCCGCATAAAAACTGCCAGCTTGGGGCTGTACTTTTTCGCCATCGACGTAGCAGGCATCCATTGGCCCTGGGTAAAATCCCACGTAGCCTTTCAGGTCTGCGTAGGCGGGAGAAATCTCTGGGTAGTACCAGGCAACGTCTTTAGCTTGGCGATCGCCCACTTGCAGCGTGTAGTAGTTGGCCTTTCCTTTCCACTCGCAGTAAGTAGAGCGGGGGCTCGGCGTTAGATACTCTGTCTTGATGTCGTCTAATGATATGTAGTAGTTGGGGGGATGACTGGTCTCTAAAACTCTCTTAGAGCGGTGGGTATCGGCAATTATCTCGTTGTTGAAGATAATTTTAATGTGCTTAGTCACCGCTTCAAGTCGGGGAGGCCGAGGATAATTCCACACGGATTCTTGATTGGGGCCGAGGGGAATGGGGTCAGGTCTAGGGCGGCTCATTTCTGTACCTATCTTCACGACTTTAGCTGAGCTACCTAAAAAAAGAACAAAAGGCTGCTCAATAGCGGTAGAGATTGTCTCAACTAATAGGCTAGCTCAGCGACGGCCTTTGATGTAGGGAATGCCTAGTACAGTTGGCGTGCGATCGCGCAACCGACTTCCCACCAATACCAGCAGCGTCAGCGCGTAAGGCAGCATTAGCAAAAACTCATAGGGCAGCGTTTCGGAGCCCAGCGCCTGAATGCGAAACTGAAGCGCATCGGCAATGCCAAACAGCAGCGCCCCCGCCAGGGCGACAGACGGCTGCCAGCGTGAGAAATAAACCAGCGCCACCGCAATCCACCCCCGACCCGCTGTAACACCTTCAATGAATAGATTGAGCTGCCCGACTGTCAGCACCGCGCCGCCCAACCCGGCTAAAGCCGACCCTGCCAGCACACAGGCATAGCGAATCCGCAAAACGCTCAGGCCAGAAGTCTCTACCGCTTCGGGATGTTCTCCAGCCGCGCGAATTTGCAGCCCCCAGCTGGTGCGATAGAGCAGCCAGCCGATCAGCGGCACCAGCGCCACGCTGAGATAGACCACCAGACTGTGGTTGAACAGAATTGTGCCGACGACCGGTAGATTGGAAAGCAGCGGTATCGGCCAAGGGCTGAGGCCGCTGATGCGAACCTTTGCCAGGGCAGGCGCGGCTCGATAGCAGTAAGTGGTTAAACTTTGGCCCAGCAACACTAAGGTGATGCCCGAGACCACTTGATCGGCCCGGCAGGTGATAGATAGCCAGGCCATGACCAGGCCCATAGAGGCTCCAGCAAGCAGCCCCGCACCGAGACCGACCCAGGCGGCTAGCTCCACTGAGCCAGTTGCTTGCTCTAGCGAATAGGTCGTCGCAAAGCCAGCCAGCGCGCCCACCAGCATCACCCCTTCTAGCCCCAAATTCATCACGCCCGAAAGCTGAGTGATAATCTCACCCAGTACGGCCAGCAGTACCGGTATTGCCAGGCGAATACCGGCTGTGAGAATAGCGGTTAAAAAAGTGAAGGTGAAAACCTGTTCCCAGGGCATGGCGTTTGGTGACTGTTGGGTTGAGTTCAGTTTATAGCCTGATTGGATTGAATGATGGCTGAGGCGGATGAAACTGATCGGGTTTTAGACAGCGCTATAATTTGAGACAACCGACTTTGAGCTGAAAAGCATGACGACAGTAGAAATTATGCCGATCTTTAGCATCAGTGGGGAGAAGTCCTACCGAGCGATCGCTGGAGACAAACACTCAGTCGGTAGAACGGCAGGGCAAGCATTAGACGCATTAACAGCTCAGCTGAACCAGACAGAGTTTAGTGCGCTACTTTTTATTCAGAGCGTTCACCCTGATAAATTCTTTAGCGCCGAGCAACAGGAGCGGTTGTCAGTGCTAATGAGTTTGTGGCGGACAGCGCGAGATCAAGGGCAAGAATTACCGCAACGGCAAAAAGCAGAGCTGGAGAAGCTAGTCGAAGCTGAACTGAGCGCAGCAACTGCTAGAACTGCCGCGCTAACTCAGCTGAAGACTAAATGAATCCCTTCTATGTGGCTGTGTCAGAGCGAGCTGGCTACCGATGCGAGTACTGCAAAGCGCCCGAAGTTGTTTTTAATTTTCCGTTCGAGGTGGAGCATATCATCCCGCTTTCCAAACAGGGAGAAACCGACGAAGCCAATCTAGCGCTAGCGTGTCGCTCCTGTAATCTTCGAAAAGGTAATCGCATTTATGGCGTCATGCCTGGCTCTAACGCAGAATTTCGTTTTTTCCATCCAAGAAGAGATGAATGGCGCGAACATTTTCAGATCGACGCCGAATCTGGCGAGGTTATAGGCGTGACTCAAATTGGAGCAATCACTGTGAAATATCTAGCCATGAATAGCCTGGCTCAGCTGTCAGCGCGGCAGCTATGGATTCGTTTGGGTCTGTTTCCTTGATCTGGAACAACATCGGAAAGCGCTATTCGCCGCTAGCAGACAATTTCATTCGAATAAAGCAGATCCTGGCTTTGGACAGTTTAGCTAGAAGGTTCTTTTTGAGCGATCGCACTCCCCGCCAACACCCCCAACACCAGCAGCGCCTGCAATACGCCCGCCACCGCCACAGGTACCTGCAATGAAATGTTTAACGCCTGCGCCCCCATCATCAGCGCCGCAAACAAAACCGCAGCGATCAGCACGCCCACCGGATGCATCTGGCCCAGCAGCGCCACCAAAATGCCGGTAAAGCCGTAGCCGTCAGAGACGCTTTGCTTGAGCCGGGTGTAAGTGTAGCTGACTTCAATCACACCCGCCAAACCGGCCAGTGCGCCGCTGATGAGCAACGCTGTAAGAATGCGCTGGCTAGTGTCAATACCGACCGTGCGAGCCACGCTGAGATTGGCTCCGACTGCTCGCAGTTGAAAGCCTAGAGGAGTACGCCACAGCAAAATGTAGATGACGCCCACCAGCAGCAGGGCAATCAGGACGCCAATATGGAGCCGACTGCCGAACAGCCGGGGCATTTGAGCAGCGGCGACAAAGCGGGCTGACTCGGGCAAAAATCCGCCGTCATCGCGTAGCGGTACACGCGCCGCGTATTGCACCAGTAAAATGCCGATGTAGTTGAGCATCAGGGTGCAGATAATCAGGTTGACGCCTCGCTTGAGATGGAGCAAACCGGCTAGAGCGCTCCAGAGCAGGCCGCCCAGCGTTCCGGCAATCAGCATTAAGGGGATGAGGACGATGCTCGGTAAATTGGGAAAAGTGAGAGCGATCGCCCCGCCAAACAGCGCCCCCAAATGATATTGACCCTCTGCCCCAATATTCCAAACCCGAGCTTGAAACGCTACGGCCAGACCCAGCGCAATAATTAAAATCGGCGCGGCTTTGAGAATCACTTCGGTAATTTGTCGCGGTCCGCCAAACGCCCCGGTCACCAGCTTGCTATAAGCCTCAATGGGGTTCACGCCAGCCAGGGCAATCAGCAAACCGCTGACGATCAGCGCCAACAGGACGCCAATCAACGGTGCTAACACTCTGAGAGATCGTTTTGACCGAGAAGGGGCGGCTTGAACAGTCACACAATTGTCTCCTGTTTGGGCTGATCTAACGGCTGACCGGCCATCATCAGGCCCAGCGTTTGAATATCGGCGGTCGCTGTATCCATTTGGCCGACAATCTGGCCTTCGTAGAGGACGGCGATCCGATCGCTCAGTCGCAGCAGTTCGTCTAGCTCAGTTGAAATCAGCAAGATTGCCGCGCCCTGATCGCGCTGCGCCATCAGCTGGGCATGGACGTATGCCATCGCGCCAATGTCGAGCCCTCGGGTCGGCTGCGCCGCCAAAATTACGTCTGGTTTGCGGGCCAGTTCGCGGGCGACCACAACTTTTTGCGCATTGCCGCCCGATAAGCTGCCGCAGGGGGTTGACAGCGTTGGCGTGCGAATAAGATAGCGCTCTACGAGATCTTTGGCATAGTGAGCGATCGCTCTAGGCCGAATCCACCCCCGGCGCGTAAAAGGCGGTTGGTCAATGTCTCTCAGCAGCAGATTTTCGGCCACGCTGAATGAACGAATCAGGCCCATACTGTAGCGCTCTGAGGGAATGTGAGCCAGCGTGCCCTCGCAGTGAATCTCGCCTTCAAACCGACGCAGACCGATCACCGCCTCTTCTAGCTCGCGTTGACCGTTGCCATCGACCCCAGCAATGCCTAAAATTTCGCCGGGCCGCACCGCCAAACTCATTTTATGCAGGGCGGGCCGACTGTGGCTGCCAGGCGCGGTCACCTGATTGAGCCGAAGTCGGGGCGAACTGTCAGGAGCCAAAAGTCTCTCCGGGCGCTGCAAGTCTACGGTGCGACCGACCATCTGCTCGGCGAGCTGTTGGGCCGTGCAGTTGGCGATCGCACTCGTCCCAACCGACCGGCCATCTCGCAAAACGGTGACGCGATCGCACAGGGCCAGCACCTCATTCAGCTTGTGGCTGATAAAGATAATCGCCGTGCCCTGAGCAGCAAGCTGCTTCAAAATCACCATCAGCCCCTGCGCTTCTTGAGGCGTCAGCACCGCTGTGGGCTCATCTAAAATCAGCACTTTCGCCTGCCGGTAGAGCGCCTTGAGAATTTCTACCCGCTGCTGCTGCCCTACCGAAAGCTGCCAGACGGGCATTGCCGGGTCCAGGTTCAAGTGATAGCGCTCAGCCAGCGCGAGCAGACGCTGATGCAGCTTTTTCGGGTTTTCTCGCCGCAGTCCTCGGGTCTGCCCCAGAACAATATTTTCGGCTACCGTGAAGCGCTCTACCAGCATGAAGTGCTGATGCACCATACTGATGCCGGCTGCGATCGCATCGGCAGGCCGCCCAAATCGCACCCGCTGCCCCCGCAGATAAATCTCCCCGGCATCGGGCTCATACAGCCCGCAGAGAATGTTCATCAGGGTAGTTTTGCCCGCCCCATTTTCGCCGAGCAGCGCGTGAATTTCTCCCGTCTGCACCGCAAAATCGACCTGCTGATTGGCAATAACGCCTGGAAACCGCTTAAAAATCTGCCGCATTTCAACGGCTAGACCGGGCATCGCAGGATTTGGCAGGGAGGATGGCATGGCCTAACAAGTCCAAGCCTACTCAGGCACAAAGGGCACTTCGACCTTACCGCTGGCAATACCCGATTCAGTTTCCTTCACCTGGCTCAGCGTTGCCTCACCGACCTGCGATTCAAACTTAGGATTCACCTCTACTGTAATCACATCGTCCGGCACACCGAGCTGATAGTACTTATCGGCAAAGGTATCGCCTGCGGTGTCACCCAGCATTTCTTTAAACAGCGGCTCCATATTCCAAATCAGATTGGCCGCGACGACATCTGGCCCCAGCGAGGACATATCGCCTACGTAGCTAGTCGCATAGCCGTCCACATCTTTAGCCGCTTCAATCTCGCCGAGCGTCGGCCCCTGACCGCAGCCAATCCAGTAGTCAACGCCGGTTTCTGCCTGGGAGAGAGCGGCTTCTTTAGCTTTGGCCACATCGTACCAGTCGCCAACCGCCGTGCTGACCAGTGTCACCTCGGGCCGCACCGATTTGGCCCCAGCTAGCATCGCCTCACCCATTGCATGACAGGCCGGAATATCGAAGCCGTAAAGTGCCCCCAGCTGACCGGTTTTACTCAGTTCAGCGGCCACCAGCCCTACCAGATAGGCCCCCTGGTAAAAAGGCTGATCGTAATCGGCCACGTTCTCTGCGGTGCCGTCGATGCCACCTGCCCAGGCAAAGTTCACATCTGGGAACTCCTGAGCGACTTCAAAGACCGCATCCTGATAGCTAAAAGAGTGCGCCACAATCAGGCTGTAACCTTCTGAGGCATACTGCCGCAGCACCCCAGCCGCGTTTGCCGGATCGACCGCTTCCGAAACTGCGACCTCTACGCCCTCACCCTTCAGTTCCTCACCCGCTTCAAAAGCGGCTTGATCCCACGATTGGTCGTTAGACGAGCCACTGAGTACCAGCGCCATCTTCACCGGTTCGGAGTCTGAAGCCGCTTCGGGGGTTTCTGAAGTCGTATCTGTAGCGGTAGGAGAGGTGCAGGCACTCAGCGCCAGCAGAGGAATAGTGAGCGCAAAGCCGACTGAGGGTAGCGATCGCGATAGGAATCGGGGTGTCATTTGAATCATCTATAAAATGGGGGCAGGCAAAAAAGTGACGGCAAGAGAAAGCGATGGGCACCCGTCAGGCGACAGACTGACTCTGAGGCTAATAAGTTGCCTGGAGACGGCTGAGCAGATAGTCTCCAGACGTGACGGGCGGATACTTGGGCGGATTGGATTCGCTCTGACAGGTGGGTAAGCAAACGATTTC
>JBBSNR010000158.1:0-6720 GCA_038260635.1 Phormidesmidales cyanobacterium | reverse complement strand
TCGCTCAATCTTAATGCCGTTTTAGACTAAGTACTCGAACTATCAGGAGGGAAACATCATGGCCGAATTTAGCCGCAGCTGGTGGGGCGGAAAATTTATCGAAGCGCTGGAGAAGATTACCGGAGAGGGACGGCTTAGTCGAGGTCGCTCCTACGCTCGCGGCAACAAAGTCAAAAGCTTTGAGATCAAAGACAGCACCGTCACCGCCAAAGTTAGAGGGTCAGTGAATCCTTACTTTGGTGTTTACAAAGAGCCGCTATACACTACCAAAATAGAATTTGAGCCGATTAGCAAAGCAAACTGGGCGGCAGTTGTCGCCCTGATCGCCTCTAAAGCCAGCCTGATCTCCAGACTCTTGCTAAACGAAATTCCTGAAAATATAGAAGATAGTTTCGCGACTTTGGGATTGAGGCTGCTCCCCCACAGCGAAGATGATTTCCATACAGACTGCTCTTGCCCAGACTGGAGCAATCCCTGTAAGCATATTGCTGGGGTTCACTACCTGATCGCCGCCGAACTAGACGACGACCCGTTCTTACTCTTCGAGCTGCGCGGCCTCTCGCGAGAAGACCTAAAAACTGAGCTAGCCAAATCACCGCTCGGGCAGGCCCTCTCAGCCGAGCTAACGCTACAGGAACAGCCGCCCGAATCGGTTGAAACCTACTACACTCGCCCGGTCACCCATGCTGTAAAAGCCGACAGCCTGCGGGACTTCTGGCAGGGCGCAAAGCGTTTACCCCAAACCATCGAATCCTCCGAATCATCTGGTGTCTCTGCGGTCTTAATCAAAAAGCAAGGAGACTTTCCACCCTTTTGGAATCGCGACAACTCGTTCATTGAAGTGATGGAAGAATTTTACGAGCGAGTGAAGACAAAGAATAAGGACTTGATGTAGGCAATCTCCCGTCAGCAAAACATTTGTCAGCGTCGCGACCCGTTCAACTACGAGCTGCCTCCACCGAGCGGCGACCAGCAAAGTGCGATTATGCAGAGACTGGGCGCTCACGGTAGGGCTAGCCTCTGTAGCTCGACCGGATCATGTTGCGATCGCCATCAATCAGTTCCAGGTATTGAATCAGGTCGCCGTCTTTTAGCAACTGCCACAGGCTCACGGTGTTGGCTAGCGCCATTGGGCTGAGGTCTCAGCACCTGTACCTGACAAACGTCTGTACTGCGCGTAGGCCGCTTCAATTGCTGTTGCCGCTTGGCTCGATGGTCAGGCCGCGCACCCGTACGGGGCCAACTACCGGCAGGCAGGCTAAGCGTGCCATTGGCAAGGATTGGGTACTGCTGAGACTGTATGACAGTTGTTGCCAAATTCGCTTTTAACCAAACCTTATGCCTGCTTTAGCGTGTTCTCAATATTCATGCTATATACCTCCAGACAGATTATTAGGAAAGGGACTCCAATTTGTCTGCCTCGAATATATTAGAAGAGCTATTAAAAGCGGTGTCCGTCGTCGGTTTGCTGCTGCTGATTGGCGATTGGGCCTCAACTTTTATTTACCATGTGCCTGAGCACGCGCTAGGTCGTTTGCACTGTCGGGTACACCATGAGAGCAAGCAGACCTTTCAGCACTATGCTGTTCTTTCTAAGCATCCTCTGGTAATGCTCGACGGCCTGCTCGGTGCGCTGCCCTACATGGTTTTGGCGGTTGTGCTTTGGCCCCTGTCTCCATTTGGCACTGTCGTAGGGCTGTTGTTTGGTGAATTTCATGTGGTCTGGCGGCACACGACTAAGATGGGCTGGCACACGCCAGATTGGGTTCAGCGCCTTTGCCATGTTTGCTGCGTGGTAACGCCTGAAGAACACTGGGTGCATCATGAGAATGGCGCGATCGCCTTTGGAGATATCTTCACCTTTTTTGACAAGCCCGCTCAGCAGTGGCTACAAACGCTCATCAAATTCAAAAAGCAGCTTAGACAAGCCTGAAAAACTCAGAAGACAGCTCAAGAAAAAAGCCCAGGTAAGAATGCAACAGGTTCCTGGGCTAAAACATGAGTGCTCATATGTCTCCTAACAAAGAGATCCGGCGCTAATCCGGACTTCTTTGCTAGGAGATTACCTGCTGGCGATTAAGCAAAGGCAAAGCTGCTTTCAGTGAGTGTGGAGAGAGACACATCGGTGAGGACGGCGATCGCCAGACCACCCGCCGGTGACAAAATCCGCGTATCTGCGCCGCTCTGCACTAGCTGCACCTCTGAGAATTTAGAGACGCTAGAAATGCCGCCAAAGCCGATCACATCGGTGCCGACCGTGAAATCGGTGATGATGTTGCCTGTGCTCGGAATGCCACCGTAGGCAACCCAAAACTGATCCGCGCCAGCGCCACCGGTCAGCGTGTTACCGCCCTCGCCAGCAAACAAAACATCATCGCCTGCGCCGCCAGCAATCATATCATTTGCGCCGCCCAAAATCAGATCGTTGCCATCTCGACCAAAGATGCGGTTAGCGCCTTTGCTCATCGTCGCATCAAAAAAGTCATCGCCGTCGCCGCCAAAGAAAATCTCCCCTAGCGCATCAACTTCAACAACAGCGCCCCCAGCAGCAGCAAAGTTAAACTCAGGCACAATAGAAGCCATCACCGGCTCTACGCTATCAGCGGCGGTTGGGGCTGGCTCTACAGGCAATGGCGCTGCGCCACCGGTAATAGCAGCGTACATTGCCTGATAAATATGTGTCTGGTCAACCGTATCGGCAATGCCTGAAATCTCATTCCCATAAGCTTCAAATCCATCTCCAATCAGATCGGTTAGGACTTCGGAACCGTCTCCCTGATAGTACACGGGCACCTGACGATTAGTGTGAGATCCCCAACCGTACTTAATTTCAGGGTCAGAGCCAAAGTAGTGACCAGCCGCATCTGGCGTATTTGCATCGTAGGTGAGCGCTTCTGCCCCTTTTTCTCTGAGCAACTCTGGAAAGTTCTCATCCAGCGTCAGGTACTGATCGTGGTCAGCGGTCACAATCAGCAGGTTCTCTTCAAACCCGCCGTTGTTGTTAATCCAGCCGATCACATCGCCGACAGCGTTGTCAAACTGTAGCGTGTTGCCAATCATGTTGTCTAAATTGTCATCGTGGAAGCCCCAGTCGATATCGCCGCCTTCGATCATCATCCAGAAGCCATCTGGGTCATCTTCTAGCACGTCTAGCGCGGCTAGTGAGAGATCGCTCAGCGTTGGGTTTTCGTTGCGCTCTCTGGCGATAAATTCAGCGTCAGTTTCACCGGGTGCCAGGGGCCGCTCTAAGTCAGGATCGGGCGTTTGGTCTTCTGCATCGCCAGAGGTGGAGCTAAAGAGCGAAAACTGGTCAAATCCGGTCAGGCTGTAGTCACCGTTGGCACTGGGCACAGGCAGGTTGCCGTTTTGACCGCGAGCGCCATATAGCCCGAGCAGTCGCTGCCCGTTGTTGGGGTCAATTCCAGCCGCAGCCGCAGCCAGAGTGGAGGCAGCATCAGTGCCGCGCTCTAAAAAGTCGTAGCCGTAGATGTTGCTGTTGGGATTGTTGCTCAGCTCTTGATAGGTCAATTCGGTGATGTAAGTAAAGTCGGGTTCTACGCCGTCTGGCAGGGCCGCTTCGCCAGTAGTTGAAAGGGGGTGACCGCCGCCTAGCAGTACGGTGGGCTGAAATTCTCTCAGCTCCTGCTGCAAAATGTTGTCAATAGAAGGAAAATCGCCGTCGTACTTACCCCGACGGTTGACGTTAGCTGCTGCCGCTGCGGGCGTGGCGTGGTCAATAGGTACAGAGGTCACTAGGCCGGTCGATTTACCGTTTTTGTTGGCTGTTGCCAGGATTGTCTCTAGCGGGCGCTCAAAAAGGTCAACGGCAACTGCGTTGTTATAAGACTTGATGCCTGTGTAGAGCGTGGTTGCAGTATTGGCTGAATCTGGGTAGCTGTGCTTAATGTACTCAGGGTCGCTACCGGCTTCCCAGGGCGTTGCGCCTCCTCTCTCGGGGTCGTAGCCGACAAGATTGCCCGTAGCTTCTTCAACAGTTGCGCCCCCGTCAGCTTCGGTGCCAGGGTTAAACGACGGATCAAACTCGAAGCCGGGGCGAACCGGGTTTGCGCCGGTAGCAGGCACTGCTAGATCTTCGGGAATCGGCCCCTGAATTAGCTCGTTGCTGTCTAGCAGAGCGCTGTTACCGGTACTGTAGACGCCTTCTTGGTCAGCGACGGTGGTGCCGTAGTTGGTGGCGAGCGTGTAGTTTTCTAGCGTTTGGAAGTTGAGCCCTTCGCCTTTGCCTTCGGTGTAAAAGTCTGAGAGGGAGTCTCCGGTGTTGCCCGCTTCAATTTGTTTGGCGATCGCCGCTGCCCGAGCTGCATTCCAGCCCAGCGCGTCGCCGATCATCAAAATAACATTCTTAGCCATGTATGTAGCCTTAGCTCCTAAGCTCTATTAATGGTCACCCAGCCTTACGCTGCGCTCATTACAGTGACAGAGAGAGATTAAGAAGCCCTAACCGATCAGATTAAGAAGCTGTAAAGAGACGGCTGTTTTTCCGGTCTGGCTTTTATGGCTTAGGGGTGATCGCTAAATGCAAAAAAGAGAGCCAGCTCACTGCTAGCTCCCTCTATGTTTAAGATCTTTCCTCAGCTTTCACTCAGGCAAGAGAGATTAGGCAAAAGAGACTTTAACCACTACATCGTTAAAGTCCATATCGCCGCCGCCCGGTAGATCTTCGTAGCCAAACAGGTTGTCGCCGAGCAGTCGGATGTGGTCTTTACCGTCAGCGTTTGCGCCAATATGGTTGAAGTAAATGGCGGGGTCGTTGAGAGCATCGGTGTCAAGCAGGGCATCGACCGCGCCGTTAGCCACTAAGAACGTAGACAGCAGCTTACCGGTTGCTAGCTCGGTGCTAAACTGCGTAGTCTGGCCGTTTTGACCGTTCAGATCGAGGCCCACCCGGTTGGCCAGCGCCGCTTTTACATAGCCCTCGCTGCCGGGGCTCAGCAAGTTGCCAGTGAGCGGATCTTGGACGGTGCCCTGCTGGTCTTCAACTGTGTAGAAGCCGATAGTATTGTCGAATGTAGCTTCGCGGAAGACCTCGATAGCAGCCGTGACAATGGGGTCTGTGATACCGCTCAGGTCAATCATTTCGCTCTCGGCACCCTGGCCCTGCAAGAGCGTACCCAAAGGACGGGCGGCATCGCCTAGCGCCAGATTGAGGCTGATGTCTTCAAAGCTATTGCTGCCAGGCAGCCGGAAGCCCAACTGCACATTTCCGCCGGTCAGGGCACTTAGCTGAATTGCTGACTGACCATCGCCATTGGCAATAGCATCGGCAAACACAACTTCTCCAGCACCGCCCCTGAGTAAGTCGTCTAGTGTTCCGCCTCTGACGGTGGCAAACTGCAAGAACTCACCCCCGGCTATGTCTAGAATGCGCTGTGGGTTAAGACCGTTGAACTGATCTGTTGCCAGAGCTGAGAGCACTACAGAGGCTCTCTCTAGCGCGGCCTGTACGTAGCCAGCATTCCCCGGCGCTAGGCCATCAATGGTGCCCTGCTCATCATCGGTCACAATCGCTAAAATTTCGCCTATTTCTGTGGAAGCACGCCCGGTGAGAGTGGCTGTGAGCTGAGTGAGACTGGTGCCAGCAATCGCTAGCAGATTGTTGACAGTAGCCGCTAGTTCTTCGCCTAAGTTACCGCCGCCGCCGTTGCCCCCGCCGTTACCGCCCCCAGCCCCGTCAATGACCGTGTCTTCACGGAAGGCCAGGTTTTGAATACGGGTGTCTTCGGCGCGAGCTGTATCAGGGATATCAAAGGGATTGGCAACGCCAAAGTTAGCGGCTAAGTACTCGGCCAGGGCATCTTGTTCGGAGCCGTCTGGTGCGAAGGCAGCCGCCCCGGTGCGAGCGGCCTCGTCGGGCTGGGTCAGGTCTACAACATCGCGCATGGGGAAGGGATAGCCGTCGCCGCCGGTTGCCAAGAAGCCGAGCGTCACCAGGCGGAAAGTCCGAGCCGGGTCGCCGACCAGTTCGCCGTTTTGGGTAATGATATCGGCATCGTTACCCGCTTCGTCGAGCACGACCAGAGATTGGACGCGATCGCCCGGTGCGGCTGTGACATCAAAGCTAAACTCAATGCCTGCCACCTGCGGAAATTGCCCTGGCGTCACCGCATCATCAGTACTGCTCGCCGACACACCGTGCTCAATCAGCGCCAATAGCTCTTCGGCGGTCACCGTCACCAGCGACAGCCCATTGTTGAATCTCAGGCTGTTAGCTACATCGTTTTGAGAGATGCCGCCCGCTGGCTTCACGCCTGGAATCTCTTCATTAGGCAGCTTTTCGGGCTCGCCAGTACCGCCAGGTGGAACAATCAGCTGGCCGATATCGTCGCGAATGCCGCCGCCGTTTTTAATAGAGATAACGACGCTGGGGTCGGTTTGTTTGGCGATCGCCAAATTCGCATCCGCCGTCAGGTTTCCCAGGTTAGTCTCCTCAGTCCGAACGCTGCTGCGCAACCCGTTTAAGTAGACATCGCTAACGCCAAAAACGTTGCTCTCTTTCGCCACAATGATGGTTCTTAGCGTATCGGTAATCGCCTGAATCTCAGGGTCTATCAACCCTTCTGCGCCTAGAGCCGCCACGCCTTCCGCATCAGTCGCGTAGGCACCGCTGACCGCCGGGTCATAGCTCTCAGGAATAATGTTGCCATTCTCATCAAAGTCAATCACCAGCTGACCGATGTACTTGTAGTTGCCGTCGGTATT
>JBBSNR010000157.1:0-6751 GCA_038260635.1 Phormidesmidales cyanobacterium | reverse complement strand
TAGCGGCATCCGATACTGAGCCTGCAAGACAAACATCCGAACGGCCATAGGATCAGGGCCATCGGGTGAATCAAGCAGGGCTCGAATGGTGGTGAAGTTACCCAGCGACTTAGACATTTTGGTGCCGTCTACATTCACCATGCCGTTGTGCATCCAGTAGGTAGCTAGGGGCTGACCGGTGGCGGCTTCAGACTGGGCGATTTCGTTCTCGTGATGGGGAAACTGCAAATCGGCCCCGCCTACGTGGATATCAATGGTGTCGCCGAGGCGATCGCGCACCATTGCCGAGCACTCAATATGCCAGCCCGGACGCCCCGAGCCCCAGGGTGATCCCCAGGCCGGTTCGTCTGGTTTTGCAGCCTTCCACAGGGCAAAGTCAAACGGATCTTGCTTGGCCGATTGAGCCTCATCAACGCGGCCACTAGCCCCGGCCTGCATATCTTCCAGCTTGCGGCCCGACAGCTTGCCATAGCCCTCAAACTTGCGCACCGAATAGTACACATCGCCCTGAGCTGCGTAAGCATAGCCTTTTTGCTCAAGCTCATGAATCAGCCGTTTGATGCCATCAATCGTGTGAGTAGCGTACGTGTACTCATCGGCCTCCGAGATATTCAGCCTTGCCATATCTTCAAAGTAAGCAGCCGTGTAGGTTTTGGCTACGGCCTCCATAGAAGATTTTTCTTGGCGGGCGCGATTGAGAATTTTGTCATCAATATCGGTAAAATTTTGGACATAACGCACGTCATAGCCACGCCAGGCGAGGTAGCGACGTACCGTGTCCCAGACGATGTACGAGCGGGCATGACCCAAATGGCAGTAGTCATAAACCGTCACCCCACAGCAGTACATTTTCACCTGATCGGGTGACAGGGGATCAAAAGCTTCCTTCCGGCGAGAAAGCGTGTTGTAAATGGCTACGCTCATGAGAAGTTGGTAAAAATTGGGTACCCAAAGCCGCCGCCTTGAGCCCTCTCATAGTAGGTTGAAATCCGGCTAACCGACTAACTTTTACGGCTGCTCTTTGAACCTACTGTGCTATGAATTCTTTTAATTGACATAAACTTAAACCCGCAACTCCTAACAGATGCGAGATAATTGAACCCTAAAGTCATTCACACCTGCCCATCATCAGTAGATTTCTATGACTGCTACGACACCCGCTCCTAACAAATCAGCGCTTCAGGCAATGGATGCTTCTAAGCATGGCCTGCCTGTCACCATCATCACCGGCTTTTTGGGCAGTGGAAAAACCACCTTGCTCAATCACATCCTGACCAATCAGGAAGGGCTAAAGACGGCAGTGCTGGTGAATGAATTTGGGGAAGTGGGAATCGACAATGAGCTGCTGATTACCACCGGTGATGACAATATGGTGGAGCTGAGCAACGGCTGCATTTGCTGCACCATTAACAACGACCTGCTAGAAGCGGTATACAAGGTTTTGGAGCGCTCCGATAAAATTGATTATTTGGTAGTAGAGACCACTGGCCTAGCCGATCCACTGCCGGTAGCGCTAACCTTTCTAGGTACTGAGCTACGCGATCTGACCCGCCTGGATTCAATTGTGACCGTAGTCGATGCCGAGAACTACAGTCTGGACTTATTCAACTCCCAAGCAGCGTATAACCAGATTGCCTACGGCGACATCATTTTGATGAATAAAATGGATGTCGTTGATGAAGCCGATGCCGACCTGCTAGAAACCAAGCTGCGCGACATTAAGCAGGATGCTCGCATTTTGCGCACGGATCACTCTCAGGTACCGCTGCCTTTAATCCTCAGCGTGGGCCTATTTGAGTCCGATAAGTATTTTGGTGAAGCAGAAAACAGCGCTGACCCGCACGATCATGCAGCGCACGATCATGCGGAACACGAGCACGCAGCGCACGATCATGAGGAACACGAGCACGCAGCACACGATCATTCAGTGTCTGATCACGGCAACCATCATGAGGAGCACGCCAACTGCGATCACGATCATGGACACTGTGAGCATGACCACGACCACAGCACGCACTCCCATCTGGATATAGACGGGTTTACCTCAATTTCTTTTGACCGTAATCAGCCGCTGGCCATCCGCAAGTTTCAGCACTTTTTAGACAATCAGCTGCCTGCGTCAGTATTCAGGGCAAAAGGCATTTTGTGGTTTGATGAGAGTCCAAAACGCCATGTCTTTCATCTGAGTGGTAAGCGGTTCTCGCTTGAAGATGAAGAGTGGAACGGTCGCCCTAAGAAAAGTCAGCTTGTGCTCATTGGCCAAAATTTGGACGAAAAAGTCCTGCGCGAACAGATTGAGAGCTGCTTTTGTCTCGAATCAGCTGACCGGGGTAAAGGATTTGGCCGGTAAGCGCTGGCATTCCCTGGCATCAGTTAATCTGATTAGAGTAGAGGCGAGCAATCCCCTATTTAAATGAATGGCCTGTTAAAGTAAAGAAGCGTTAAGCTGCTGCAGTAAGAGCTGCCGTTTGCACTATGACAGTCCGTGATTCTTTTCTCTGCGCCGTTCCTTGCGACTTAAGGCATTCTATCTCCAAGCCAGTAGTGTTCTGTGATTTTGACGGTCCGATTGTCGATGTCTCAGAGCGCTACTACCAAACCTATCGAATGGGGCTGGTGGCTATTGAGCAGCAATATCAGCTCGGCTCGGCTCTTCAGCCTTTGAGCAAAGTGCAGTTTTGGCAGATGAAGCAGAATCGGACTGCCGACATTGAGATTGCGGTGCGATCAGGGTTACCGGCTGCGCTATTTGATCCTTTCATACAGCAGGTAGAAAGGATTGTTAACCATCCGAGTTTGCTGCGGTGGGATCAGATACAGCCCTCCGCTCAAGCTGCCCTCGAATATTTTAGGCAGTCTGGCGTGCGGCTGGTATTAGTCACGCTGCGTCACCCGAGACAGGTTCAAGACTTTTTGCAGGGTCAGGACTTGGCGCACTTAGTCGATGAGGTCTACGGTGCTTGGGATGTGAGAGCAGCTCATGCCAACCGGGTGGCGCAAAAGCATGAGCTGCTGATGGCGGCGATCGCCCAGCAGCAGGCCCAGGGTCACCTCACCCAAAATAGCTGGATGGTCGGAGATACGGAAGCGGACGTTTTAGCCGGTCAGTCTGCTGGGCTATCGACGGCGGCGATCGCCTGCGGTGTGCGCAGCGCCGACTATTTGCAGCAGCTAGCACCTACCAAAATCTATGGCGGCTTACTCGCAGCAGCCCATGACGTGGTAAAAGCGGCACTGCCTCAGGCGGCATAGGTCTGCTCGTCAGCTGGTAAGCATTTGAGGTGGCCTGGGCTCATTCTTTAACTCTGTATTTTTCCCACCACCGCTTGAGCGGGTAGTAGAGTGCTGGGGCCCAAAGGCTGCTAAGGATAGCAGAGCTTAAGGCGACGCGCTGATGATGTTGCCAGATGGAGCCCAGGCTGGCGTGTGACTGCTCACCAAACAAATGCTGCGCGGTCAGCTGAAGCGCCATGCAGGTTTCGGTGATGACAGCTAAGCCAAAGACAACCAGCACGACTGAAATCAGGTCTTCTGGCAAAAATCGACGCTGCTGCAAGCGAGCAGTCAACACCCCTGCAATCGTGAGGCCCAAAGCATGAGTCGGGAAAGGGGCAGTGAGGCTATCTTGCAGCAGGCCCAGGGTAATACCAGCGATCGCCCCATCCAAGGGCGTCCGGCTAATGCTCCAGACCACCACCCAGATCAGCAGCCAATTGGGGCCGACGCCCAAAATATCCATACCGGGCAGTCGGGTTGGCAAAATCAGCAGGCAAAAAAAGACTGAGCCGATAGTGACCATCCAATTCCACAGAGGCCTACGAGAACCTGAGCGCCGAGATCGGAAGGAAGCCATAGGGTGTGGCTCAAAAGAGCTATTCAGGACTGTCTTCGGTATCAATTTCAGCCGGGGCCGCATCTACGTCCAGCTTCGGCTGGTAGGGGTGAATGGTCACCCACTCCAGGTTGCTGATCGGTACCGACAGCTGAATGACAGCCTCTGGTGCCGGGCTAGTGCCTAGATCAATAGATGCGATGCGCCCAATCGGGACACCCGGCGGGAATAGTCGGCTAAAGGCCGAGGTGACGATCACATCGCCTGGCTTAACATCAGGAATTTTCTCAAAAAACTGCATGGTTGCCTGGCTGCCTGCCCCGCCACGAACATACCCGGTTGAGCGGCTGCGGCTTACTTTTGCTCCAATTTGACTGGTCGGATCGCTCAGCAGCAGCACGCGAGCAGTATGAGCGGTGACCGTAGTTACTCGCCCAACTAGCCCCCCTGGGCCTGTGGCAATGTCGCCGACCTTGACATCGTCTTGAGTGCCTTTGTTGATAGTAATTTGCTGCCACCAGTGGTCGGCGCTGCGACCAATCACCGCCGCTAGCGCTGCGGTCTCTAAATCGCTGCCCTTTTCGTAGTCAATCAGCTCACGCAGCTTTTGGTTTTGGTTTTCTAGCTCAACGACTCGCTGCTGAAGATCTAATACGTATGCATTTTCTATTTGATCAGCGCTAGAGAGCCCACCCGGTGGAAAAGGACGCGCCAGCAGCTGATAGGTTTCGTAGATAAACGTGCCGTTGGTTTGGCGGATACCCCAAGCAGTCCCCACCGCCAGACAAATAAGTCCGGCTTTGAGGGCGTTTTTTTCCCACCATCGTCTGAAAGTAAACATGAATCTATAGGTCGCGTGAGCGGGCACTGAATACCCGCTCCATCTGACTGAAGTTTTCGAGCACGCGGCCTGTTCCTAAAACTACGCAGCTGAGCGGGTCAGCAGCTACATGCACGACAATCCCAGTCTCGTGTGAAATCAGGGTGTCGAGGCCTTTGAGCAAAGCGCCGCCGCCCGCTAGCATAATGCCCCGATCAATAATGTCGGCGGCTAGTTCAGGGGGAGTATTTTCCAGAGTTCGCTTCACTGCTTCGACAATCACCGATAGGGGCTCGGCCATACTCTCCCGAATTTCTGGGCTCTTGACGGTGACGGTTCTCGGCAGGCCAGAGAGCATATGCACCCCGCGTACCTCTAGAGAAATCTCGTCGTCGTCCGGGCTGGGGTAGGCGGAGCTAATTTTGACTTTGATTTCTTCGGCGGTGCGATCGCCAATCTCCAGGTTATTCACCTTTTTCATATACTGCTTGATGGCGTCGGTAAGCTCATCACCGGCTACCCGCACCGATTCACTGATGACGGTTCCCTGCAAACTGAGCACGGCCACTTCGGTGGTGCCCCCGCCAATATCGACAATCATATTGCCAGTCGGCTCATCAACCGGCAGCCCTGCTCCAATCGCGGCGGCCACAGGTTCATCGATCAGATAGACCATCCGGGCGCCGGCCTGTAGCGCCGCATCCATTACCGCCCGGCGCTCTACGCCTGTGACCCCACTCGGAATCCCAATGACGACGCGAGGCGACACCAGCGCCTTATTTTCGTGCACCCTTCGGATGAAGTGCTTGAGCATCACTTCAGCGATGTCAAAATCGGCAATTACCCCATCTCGCAAGGGGCGGATGGCCCGAATATTGCCGGGGGTGCGGCCCAGCATTTGCTTTGCCTCTTCGCCAACCGCTAGGGGTTTGCCGTCGGTTTCATCCATGGCGACCACGGAGGGCTCTTGCAAAACAATTCCCCGACCGGAAACGTAGACCAGGGTATTGGCTGTGCCCAGGTCGATACCCATGTCACGGGAAAGGGATAAGCGATTGAAGAAAGCCACAGGCTAAGGGTCCCTAAGAGATATCGGTTAAAACTTATGTGTCTGACGATTCGAATGAATTTTATTACGTTTCATATCGAGCCGTCTAGTCATTTTTGATTCAGCTACCCCGCGGTAGTGATCACGCTGCCCCAATTGTACAGAGGTGAGGGACAATTGATATATAGCAGAGTGCGAATGCATTTGCACTTTGTGAGTCACTTTGCCCGTTATCCTGTCAGGCATATAGCCGGTTGAGTGTGTTCAAGCAAAGCGACCAATGCTATAGATAGAGCAGACACCGCATTAATTTGGGAATTTGAACCGTTATGAGTGTGAACATAGTCACTTTGGTCGGACGGGTTGGACGGGATCCAGAAGTCCGATATTTTGAGTCGGGCAATGTGCTGGCAAAGTGCGGTCTGGCGGTTAATCGGCGATCGCGCAACAACGATCAGCCTGACTGGTTTAATCTGGAGATTTGGGGCAAGACGGCAGAAATTGCCGCTAACTACGTCCGCAAAGGCAGCTTAATCGGCGTGACGGGCTCTCTCAAACTCGACAGCTGGCAGGATCGCAGCACGGGTGCCCTGAGAACCAGCCCAGTGATTCGCGTGGCGCAGCTAGATCTGCTGGGATCAAAGCGAGATAATGAGTCGTCAATGGGATATAGCGACGACGAGTTTTAGGGGTCAGTATCGGTAACGATATCAGCGCCCAGTTAGAGAGTGCTGCCTGAGAGCGTTGGCTCTTTCAAGGCGCTTTGCATTTGTCCGAGCCAGTCGATCAGACTTTCAACCTGTTTGTCTGGCTTCAGGACGCCTAAGCCTCGGACAGTGACTTTGCCAGGGGCGTAGATAAAGCGCGATCGCAAATGGCCGGGCAGCTTTTCTTGCAGCAGATTCCAGGCGGGTTTTTCCATCGGCGTTTCCATGATGACGTGCTGCTTGCCCTCGGGCTTGATGCGAGAAAAGCCCAGCGGCTTGGCAATTTGCTTGAGCTCCAGCACTTTCACCAGCTGTCCGACCGCTGAGGGGAGAGTGCCATAGCG
>JBBSNR010000156.1:0-6805 GCA_038260635.1 Phormidesmidales cyanobacterium | reverse complement strand
GCACTTTTTGCAAATCTGGATCATGCCCGATACGCAGGGACTTGCCCCCGGCTATGAGCAAAAGCACTTTGAGCCGTCTGAGCGGCAGGATCAGTGGCGGCTAGTCGGCTCACGCGATGGCAGAGAAGGCTCAGTCACCATTCATCAGAACGTCAGCCTGTACACTGCAATGCTCAGCAAAGGGGCCGCGCTAACCTACGAGCTAACTGATAACCGTCGGGCCTGGCTGCAAATCGCTCGCGGCACGGTGCAGCTCAATGGTCAGGAGATGACAGCTGGAGACGGGGCGGCGATCGCCAACCTGACTCCGCTCAATCTCACCGCCACCACAGATGACACAGAAGTGCTGCTGTTCGATCTGGCAGCTTAAAGAAACCGCAGGTTGGGTTGACACTGAGGCAATCCAACCTGCGGCAGGTCAATACCATCTCTTTAAGACAGCCTCTTTAAGACAGCTCGCGCTGTTTCATCGGTAACCTGGTCGCTGACGAAAGCTTTGCCGATGCCTTTGGGCAACACAAATCGGACTTTGCCCGCTTGCACCTTCTTATCACTCTTCAGCGAAATCAAAATGTCGTCAATGCTGATGCCTTTGGGCAGACGGGTCGGCAGCTTGGCCTTCTCTATCAACGTATCTTGGCGCTCAGTCATGGGTTTCTCCCACATACCCATATCGACCGCAATCTGCCCGGCAGCGACCATGCCGATGGCGACGGCTTCACCGTGGTTAATTTCACTGTAGCCCGTCAGACTTTCTACGGCATGGCCAATCGTGTGGCCGTAGTTCAAAATGGCGCGAATTCCAGATTCTTTTACATCTTGACTGACGACATCTGCCTTGGCCTGACAGGAGTGCTCCAGCATCGCTTGCAGTAGTTCATCACTGACATGGGTGAAATCGTCAAGACGATCAGCCGCTTCTAGCTGCTCAAATAAAGGCAAGTCCCAAATCACACCGTACTTAATCACTTCAGCAACCCCCGCGCGAAATTCTCTGAGGGGAAGTGTCTGGAGCACCTGCGGATCGATTAAAACTAGGCGGGGCTGGTGAAATGCACCAATCAGGTTTTTACCTTTGGGGTGGTTGACGCCGGTTTTGCCTCCCATAGAAGCATCGACCATCGCCAGCAGTGAGGTGGGAACTTGAACCACCGCAATGCCTCTTAGCCAGGTAGCTGCCGCAAACCCGGCCATGTCACCAATGACACCGCCACCCAATGCGACTATGGCGGAGCTGCGCTCCAGGCGATTTTCGTAGGCCGCATTGTGAATTTTTTCGATGGAAGCTAGGGTTTTGTACTGTTCGCCCGCTGGCAAAATGCAGTGGCAGACCTTGTAGCCAGCCTCAATAAGTGAGGCTACAGTCTGCTCTCCATAAAGCTCAAACACCACCGGGTTGGAAACGACCAGCACTTTCTGCCCCGGTTTGATCAGTGACCTGCCCTCAGCCGCTAGCCATGACCCCAGATAGTCTAAACCGCCCGGCGCAATCCGAATGTCGTAAGGATCCTGTGGCAGGTTAACGCAGATAGTGACCTGGGTGAGGGTAGTCATGGGGATAGATATCGGGAGAAATCCGAGTTTGGTTGGTGGGGGGTATGCTTCAATGGAAGAAGCATTGAAAACCTTCAGTTTAGGAGATAACTATGGGCGGCGCAGTAATTTATGTGGTTTACCTGGTAGCTTTGTTTGGCACGGCTATGGCGCTTTACTTTGGCTTGCGAGCAATCAAGCTAATCTAGTTACTTTTACTGGTTTCTTTTCATTAAATAGCTGAAATGGGGTATGAGTGCTGCTAGAGAGGGCTCGTACCCCATTTGTGTTTCTACAGATTGGCCTAGTCACTCTGACTGAGCAAGTAGATGGCCGCTAGCAGTCCCCAGCTGACAACGTTGATGCGCGAGTCAAACAGGGTCACATCAAACAACGCGAACATTAAGCAGCTTGCAAAGGCGAGCAGGTAGCCCAGCAAAATGGCGCGGTTTTCGGCAGGGAGTTTTCCCCAGATAAAAGCGCTGACTCCGCCATAATACAGTCTGCCAACCACAAGGCAAAAGCCCAGCATCACCGGAATTCCGGCTTCTGAGGCCAAAAACAGCCAAACATTATGCGCATGGGCAATGCTGTCATAGCCAGGAATGCTGCCCGGTTGGTAGATCAGCCGCAGCCCGGCAAAGCCCCAGCCCAGCCAGGGCCGCTGCCAAATCATCTCTAGGGCCAGTCGCCACACGCCGATGCGCGGATCCTGGGTGATCATGGCTAGAGAGAGCGATCGCCCTCCAATCCCCAGCGCCAACACAGCAGCGGCGATCGCCCCGCTCCCGATCAGCCCCGACAGTATCACCCAGCGATGGCGACGGGCCGCGTAAAGGGCGATCGCCACTAGCACCAGCGCAATCAGCACGCCATTGCGCGACCCCGTGCAAAAGATAGCGGCTATGCAGAGAGCGATCGCCAGCGCCTCAGCCATCTGCCTGAAAGCAACCGGCTGCCCGGCAGACTGCTTTTGAGCAGCCAACCCCTTCAACCCCAGCCCCAACCCCAATCCTAAAATAATCACCAGATAGGCACTGAGCGTATTCGGGTGGCTAAACAGGCTGTGAGCCCGATGGCCAAAGTCAGGTTCGTATAGCCAGCTGAGCAGCCAGCCCGGTAGAGAAAGCGCCTGAATACGAGGGATGACCGCCTCAAACTTAAGCGCGTACTCCGCCACCGCCAGCAAATTCATCGGCACCGAGGTCAGCAGCAGCCATCTAGCTAAGGCTTCAAGCTTGATAAAAGGCTGCTCAACGACAGGCGGCACCGTTGCCAAAACACCAAAGAAAAGAAAAAAGGGCAAAAAATTGGTGAGCTGCAAAAAAGCCTCTCCCCGATTTAGCGCAAAGCTCGCGCTGAGCAGCAGCCCGGCGCTTAACCAGCCCAACCCCTGCTGACCGCACAGCCGCCAAACCCGACCGCCTCGCTGCCCCATAGCGGTAACCACCAGCCCCAGCATCACCACCAGACTGGCATAGCTAGCATAGGGCAGCGCAATCAGACTACCCAGCCAAATCCGCTCGCGCCGAGACGGACGATTCTCCTGAACGGACCGATTCTTTTGTGAGCCAAACTCTTCAATCCGCATCATCTCAATACGCACCATCACCCGCTAAAACGACCTTGATCGTGCGAATCAAAATGTAAATATCCAGCCACATTGACCAGTTTCGGACATAGTAAGTATCAAAACTAACACGCTCCTCATAGGTAACGTTATTGCGACCCGAAACCTGCCACAGCCCCGTCAGCCCCGGCAACACCTGCAAATACAGTTCAAACTTATCGCCATACCGCCAGACCTCGTCATGCACAATAGGCCGAGGACCCACCATACTCATCTCACCTCGCAGCACATTCCAGAGCTGTGGCAGTTCATCTAAGCTTGTCTGCCTGAGAAAGCGTCCTACCCGCGTAATTCTGGGATCGGCTTTGAGCTTATAGTCCTTCTCCCAAAGCGTCCGCAGCTCAGGATGATTTAGCAAATGCTGCCCCAGCGCCAGGTCAGCATCGACCACCATTGAGCGAAACTTCCAGGCCTTAAATAGTCTCCCCCCTCGCCCAATGCGAGTTTGACGATAGAAAATAGGCCCCGGTGAGTCGCAGGCAATCAGCAGGCTGATCACCGCAATCAGCGGCAGGGCCAGCAGCCCGATTAAAATAACCAGCCCTTTATCAAGCGCTGCTTTAAGCAATCTAGGCCCTGGTAAAAAAAGCTGCTGGCGAGTTTCCAAGCCCAAAACACCTCCCAAGTCTCTAGCTGCGACCCAAAGGCTGGCCATGCCAAATAGATCGGGAATGATCATCAGATGTGGAAAGGTCCGGCCATAGCGCTCTAGCAGCTGCATAAGCTGGTAACGGGCGACGCCGGGCATCGCCACGATCGCATAGGGAATCTTCAGCTCGCGGGCCAGTACGGGAGCTATCGCCAAATTGCCAATTACCGGTACACCCGCTAAGGTCCCGTGCTTACCAGCGTCATCGTCTAAAACAGCAATGGGTTTGAGCCCCAAGCTGGGCTGACGTTGCAAGGTGCGAATCACCATTTCTCCGGTGGCCCCTGCCCCCATCACCACGACCGGATAGCCCCACCATGACTGGCGAGCACACAGCGCTCGAATCCCGTAGCGGCCAATGATCGTAAAGACGATAGAGAGCAGCCAGGCCATCAAAAAGGCCGCTCTAGAGTAAAGTGCCACCTCTCTGAAGAGAAAAATAGAAGAGCCTAGCAGCAAATAGAGCAGCGTGGTGGTGAGCGTCAGGCGACGGAGCTCTTCTACCGGGCTCATAGCGATACCCGGATAGAGGCTCGCTAAGGCGTAGGCCAGCACAAAAATGCCAGCAATCGGCCACAGCCGCCAGTACAGAGAAGGATGAAACTGACCGCCGAATATCAGCCGAGCCCAAACGCTGGCAATGCCTGCCAGACTGAGACACAGCAGATCGATACTGATGAGGGTGACGAGGGTGAGCCAGGGCCGGGTAGAAACCTGGGCGATCGCCCGTCTAAGGCTAGTCACACTGGCACTTCCAGAGCTTGAGATAGGATAAATGGTCACAGCGGCATAGCTTAGCTCCCTGTCAGTGATGCCTAGTCAGCGGACAATCCATTTTCTCTAAACTGCGCCCAGGCATCGTCAACAAAGCCTTTAAACCGCGTCTGAAAACAAGTGATCGAAAACTTTTCGGCATGTTCTCGCAGCGTACCCGCTTCAAATTGATCCACACTTGCCTCCAGCCTTCTGACCGACTGTACCAGACTTTCAACTGTCTGATGAGAAAACAGCAGGCCGGTACGCTGGTGGACCACCGTTTCAGCTTGGCCGCCCCTAGCATAGGCAATTACAGGTGCACCCGCCGCCTGAGCTTCAACCGGGGTAATGCCAAAGTCCTCCTCAGGCGGAAAAATAAAGCCCCTACAGCGCTGCATGTAATCTTCTACCACGCTATCTGGCTGTTTGCCTAAAAAACGAATGTTGGGCTGGGCCATCTGCCGCATGGCTTTGCCGCTGGGGCCATCGCCAATAATCACCAGCGGTAACCCCAGCTGGTTAAAAGCTGCAACGGTGAGATCGACTCGCTTATAGGGGACAAATCGCGATACGGTCAAATAGAAATCTTCCCGAGTGTAGTCTGCTCGAAACCGCCCGGTATCAACCGGTGGATAGATAACTTCAGCAGTGCGACGGTAGGTTTTTTCAATGCGGCGAGCCACGTAGCGCGAATTGGCCAGATAGCGATCCACCCGGTTGGCGCTGGCCACATCCCACAGCCGCAAATAGTGCAAAATTGTGCGAGAGAGAGCGCTCTTCAGGCCGCTTGTTAGCTTTGCCTGACGCAGGTACTGATGCTGCAATTCCCAGCCGTAGCGCAGCGGCGTATGCACGTAGCTGATATGCAGCTGGTCAGGGCGGGTGAGGATGCCTTTAGCCACCGCGTGGTGGCTCGAAATAATCAGGTCGTAAGCGGCCAGGTCAAACTGCTCAATGGCCAGGGGCATCAGCGGCAAGTAGCTGCGAAAATGCTGCTGGGCAAAGGGCAGCTTTTGAATAAATGAGGTGGTTACCGGCTTGTCCTGGATGAACCAGCGCAGCGATTCGGGTAAAAAATCGACCAGACTGTACAGATCCGCATTGGGGTAGAGCTGGAGAATTTGCTCAACTACTTTTTCAGAACCGGCGTGGCTGGTTAGCCACTCGTGAACGACGGCAATTTTCTTCATAGCGGCTGCCGGTAGACAAGAGCAAACGATCTGTGAGCCAGCTTATCAGCTAGCCGCACCCCCCTGGTTGATGACCGCTCGCAGCACAAAGCAGCCTCAGAAAGCGCCTGAGACTGCTTATCCCGTGCCTGAAATTAAGCCCTATGGGTTTGTCTGGGTGACCGGGGCGCGATCGCTCCGAGTAGCCTTAGTCGCAAACCGACTGGTAAACTTTCGCTGCACAGACGACCAGGCCCGAACTGGAAACTCTCTGATCTGATGGATGGCCAGGTTCCAAATATAGCCATACTGAGGAAATTGGCGCAGCAAGATAATTTCTGCAAAAACATAGAAGCGCCCCCGACGACGGTGCTCAGGCGGATTGTCTTCTACGCGCAGCTGAGCTGGACCAGGGAGCTTGTAGCCAATCACCTGATCGGGCTGCGTCGGATCGTAAAACTTAGCCTGCAAAGCCAGACCGAGCAGCCGGTCCAAACACCAGAAAGGCAAATACTTAACCGGCCCAAACAGGTTGAACCCCTTGAGAATTTCCTGTAGCGCCGCCTGCACCTTGGCATTGACCCACACTTTCTTATCAAAGTTTTCGGCATGGGGACCCAGATGATCGCGGCGACCGCGCCAGAGGCAGCCCCAGTCAAACTTGTTGTGCATAGGCGCAATCGGAATTTCTAACAGATGACCTTCTCCGTAGAGTCGCAGGTTGCCGTCAGCTTTACGGCAAATGGGCAGCGAGGTGAGATCTTCTGGCAAATTTTCCCAGGGGGCATGAAGAGCGGCCTGATCGCCGTAGGCGTATTCCTCTTTGGCCAGGCGCATCACCCAGCTACCGGGGAACTGCTGAAAATACCGCTGAGCCAGAGCAGGCACGTCAGGATTAATGTACTCGTCGCAGTTAAAGGTGAGTAAGTAGGTGCCCGAGGCGTTCAGCATACCGCTGAGACGCTGGACAATTTCGCCGCGAAAGGGACTCACCAGCTGACGCAGACGGCTATCGGCGCAGGGCTCGGGGCGAACGCCCGGCGGATGTACCAAAATAAACTCTACATC